>JAKSUM010000231.1 GCA_024409025.1 bacterium
TTCGTATTCGGTATTTTTCTTGACATTCAGCGATTGAATTTGAAGATTTTGCAGGCTGGTTTTACGCAGCATCCTCAAAACAGAGCGGAAAATGCTCTTGGAAATTCTCATCAATGTCCGCACAGTCCGGACCGGCACTGAAAAAGCTTCCACCATACGCAATGAAAGCATCATCAAAAACAGAAATATCGAAAACTCCTGAAGGAGGAAGCTCATCTGGAAGCCTTTACAAGGGCGACTATGTAACAGTCATCGAAGAAAGAGGGGAAAATTCCAGAATCAAATCCAAGTATGGAAACGGATGGATAAAAACCTCATGCCTGCAAGCGCCGGTTCCTTCAGAAACGGCGCCATAAAGAAAGGAGCTGAAATTGAAAAAAATAATCATAATCTCTGCTGCCCTACTGGCAGCCCTTACTGCAAGCCCTGCCGCTGCCGGAGGTCTCGCTCCTGAAAACAGCTGCTATACATCCGAAACAACGCACAAGGACTATCATAAGGCAATAGAGGCCGCTGAAAAAGCAACAGGACGGCAAATGGAATACATAGGCAAAAGGACATACTTTTACCAGCCGTATTACATAGTTAAAGCCATAAGAAAATCAAAAGGGCTTCCTAATCTTTATGCGGTTCCGGCTGAAGGCTTCAAAAAGGTCTTTGCAATGGAGGACATAGGGAAAAACACATTAACTGGAACAGAAACATACGCATTTTATGAGACGACTCCATTTCAGGACACAAAAAAAGAAGTATCTGAAGCCGTAAGAAAGCTATGGTGGTCCGTAAGCGGATTCAGAAAAGAGGACGGAATAAGAAATAAAAGCGATCTGGAAAAAAGCTATAAGGAGACATTCACGGATGAATTTTCAAAAGAGCTGATGGAGACGGACGCATTTGAAGAATCCGGAGGAATGCTTCATCCAAAGGCAGGACGCGGGGCTGACATAACTTTAGGGCATGTAAGGATAGAGCTGAGCAGCGAGACTCCTGAAGAAAGAATTTTTAAAGTAAAGGCCCAGCACATAGACACAGAGGCTGGGAAGGGAGTCTATCTTGTCGAGCATGAAAGGAACTATGAATACCGCCAGATAAACGAAAACGGGAAATGGCGGTTCCAGAAAATAAAATTATATTTTTAAAGGAAGCTGTCATGAAACAAATAAAAATAATCTGCCTTCTCTTTGCAATCGCATTAGCAGCTGTACTCATTCCAGCTCAGGCATCAGCAGCTGCAAGAATGTCCGGCAAAATAGTCGCCATAAAAGGCAGCACATATACAATAGAGCTTGACGACGGCTCGAAAATCAACATAAACCTCAAATCAGACGCCAAAAAGCTTACGGCAAACGGGCCTGCAATATTTACGGTAGGCAGCAGGGCAGTATTCAATGTAATAAGCGCACTGAATGACGATCCTCTTCTTGCGGACAGCATAATGGACAGCCTGTACGCCTCCCAGAACAGCAATAAGGCATACAGGATGGCAAGAAACACTAATATAGGAGGATTTGCGACAACAGCAGGTCCGGCAGCAACAGTAAGACATGTCAACAATCCTGTGGGACAGACTGCCGCAGGCGGAACAAAGAACCTGACTCCAGGCATACAGACAAATGCGCCTTTCACGGCAACACCGTTCGTAATGAATTCCCCTGCAATAGGAACAGCCCTTACAAATGGCGGAAGCAATCCCATGCCTTCGGGCATAAATCAGGATGCAATGGGGACTAACGGAAAGAACTCTCCGCTCTCCCCCCTTGCCCCACAGTCTCCGTCAGGAATGTTCGAGCAGGGACAGATGCAGTCATATGACCAGAGCATACAGAGCAATCCGACAATGAACCTCTCGACAGGCGGAGCACTCGATCCAGCATCGCTCATAACCGGTTCAAAAATGAACAGCCCGCAGAGCATGATGCAGGGAGGAGACGCATCAATGCTTTTTAACGGCAAGGACGACGATGAGGAGGATGATGACGACTCTCTCGAAGCGCTCAATCCTGCAAACATGCAGGCAGGCGGAACTCCGGCACAGACAATGGGAAGAGTTATGAGCTGCGCTCTCGCCAAAGGCGTCATATTCTACATGACGGCAGGGGCTCCAGGCAGTCAGGATCTCGGAACGGCAATAATCACGTCAGGCACAATGATAATGGACGGGAGAACGGGCAGCCAGGCTCCGATTAACGCCATAACCCCAGGGCTTACGGTAAGAATAGACGGAGTACTTCAGAATGGCTCGATAAAAGCTTCAAGAATAACAATTATGCAATAATCATCAGGGGAAAATATATTGGAGACAGACATAAAGACAAAATCAGCTAAAGTATGGTATGCAATAGGAGTGCTTATACTCACGTTCATAATACTGTGGATTCTATCATGCATTAAAAATATAGTGGCCCTACTCATCATATGCACCCTAATATCATATGTGCTCAGACCGCTTGTAGATTTCCTGTCGCATCCGATATCCATTAACATAAAGAACAGGATAAAAGCATTCGGAAA
>JAKSUM010000232.1 GCA_024409025.1 bacterium
ATCCTAATGGAAATGTAAAAGAGGTAAAGGGACATCTTTCGTCCATTATGCTTAAGGACAATATGGTTGACCGTTTTGGCAATAATATGCTCCATATTGCCGCAGGTATTGAAAATGCCGAGATGGTGGCTGCCGTGCTTGATGCCGGAGCTTCCCTTGATACGGGAAACAGCCTTAATGAGACTGCTCTTGCAATCGCGGCAGACAATGGAGATCTTGCAACGGTATCGTTGCTTCTTGACAGGGGCGCTGATCCGAATCTCGAGGATGCTACCGGAATATCCCCGATAGATTTGGCTATAAGACAGAACAGCTCTGACATGGTCAGACTTCTTGCCGCAAAAGGCGCTGACATAAACAAGGCCGACGGGCTTGGATGGACTCCTCTTCACAGGGCGGCTTTTCTTGGACATTCTGCTTCTGTTGTGGCTCTTATTGAGCTTGGCGCAGATGTCAATTCAAAAGATTTTACTAATAAGACTCCTCTTTATTATGCCAGAAAAGAGCATCAGGACGATACATGCTCGATTCTTGCCGGAAAAGGCGCAGCAGTGTAAATAAATTAAAGGGAGTTTTTCTGCCGTTATGCATATTTCATTCGGAACTGAAGGCTGGAGAGGCATAATAGCCAAGGATTTTACTTTTGAGAATGTCAGAAGGTTTGCAAGAGGCATCGCATCCTGGCTGTATTTGCCCGAGCGCAGGGCTCTGCCTATATACCGTGACATTCTGGCCTCTTCCGGCATAGCATGCGCGGATCCGTCTGCCGGTGTCGCAATCGGATATGATACGAGATTCATGTCCGAGAATTTTGCCTCTGCCGTGGCAGAAGAGCTTGCTTCGTGCGGAATTCCTGTTCTGCTTTCATCTTCCTTTGCAACATCGCCTTCCATTTCCATGTATACCCGCAGGCATCGCCTTGCGGCCGGCATAATGATTACCGCCAGCCATAACTCGCCCGAGTATAATGGCATAAAGTACAAGCCCGAATACGGGGGCAGCGCTGTTCCTGGAATTATTGACGGAATTCAGAGCCTTAAGAAAAGCCGTAAATTTGTCATTCCGGAAGGCCGGCCTAATGCTAAGGTTTCGAGCTTTTCGCCTGATAATGAATTTGCCGATTCTGTCGCCTCATTTGTAGATCTCGAAAGAATAGCAAATGCAAGGCTTAAGATTATAAGCGACCCTATATACGGAAGCGCAATAGGGCTTATGGGAAGGATGCTGCAGGATGCCGGCGTTTATGTTGAAGAGATACGCAATTTCAGAAATCCTCTTTTTGATGGAAATGCTCCCGTCCCTTCGGTAAAAACAATTGCTCCTCTGACTGTAAAGGTTTTGAAAAAGTCGGCAGATGCGGGAATATGCTTTGACGGTGATGGCGATATTGCCGGAATTGTGGATTCATGCGGAAGCCTGCTTCAGTCACATGATCTTTTTGCAATAATACTCAGGCATCTTGCTGAAAACAGGAAGATGACGGGAGATATTGCGGCTTCATTCGCTGTTTCGGGCCTTATAAGGAAAATGGCTTCATTTTATGGGCTTAGATTCCATGAGACTCCGGTTGGCTTCAGGCACATAACTGACCTTATGCTTAAGGGAGATGTGCTTATAGGAGGTGAGGAATCCGGAGGAATCGGAGTTAAGGGCTCAATACCTGATAAGAACGGCCCTCTTGCTGCCGCTCTTCTTCTTGAGGCTATGGCCTATTCAGGCAAGAGTGTTGTTGAGCTGAAGGGCGAGATTGCCGAGAAGTTCGGCTCTCTTTGCCTTCACAGGACGGACATGCAGCTGCCTTCGAATGAGGACAGGGATGCCGTTATTGAGAGCCTGCAGAAATCTCTTCCTGACTCCTTCTGCGGAAGCAGGATTTCCGAGGTCAGGGATTTGGATGGAATCAAGTGTATTCTTGACGATGACAGCTGGATTCTTTTCAGGGCTTCAGGAACGGAGCCCCTGTTCAGAATATATGCCGAAGCTCCGTCTCATGAAAAATCATACGCTCTTTTAAATGAATCAGAAGCATTTATCAGCAGAATACTTTAAAAATAAATCGGCCGCTCTTGCAGGGAATGAGGTGTTCCTTGTTTTTGCGGCTGTTTTTTCATGCCTTGTTTTAAGGCTTTTCTTTCTGCCTCTCCAGAGCTTTTCCGTTGATGAGGCTGCCCTTCTCTACATTGCGTCTTTTCCTGCCGGTGAGATTCGGCAGGCAATGCATGGATGTATGGAGGCTCATCCTCCGGGATATTTCCTTTTAGCTCATTTTTTGTCACTATTTTCCCATAACGGCATATGGCTGAGATTTTCTTCCGTTGTTTTTTCATGCATTTCCGTATATGCCCTGTTTAAGGCGG
This sequence comes from bacterium, assembly GCA_024409025.1. Taxonomy (GTDB): domain Bacteria; phylum Vulcanimicrobiota; class CADAWZ01; order CADAWZ01; family CADAWZ01; genus JAKSUM01. Next base: position 2,358 of record JAKSUM010000232.1, read on the forward strand.
TAAAGGAATTCTCCAGCTCTTTGGGAGCCGCTTTTATGTCGGCAATGCTGCTTGCAGTCTCTCCGTTTGACTGCATTGAGGCATCGGAATTCAGGATGTACTCTC
>JAKSUM010000233.1 GCA_024409025.1 bacterium
CGTCATCCGAGCCTTCCGGTCATTTTTCGATAGGATGCAGATGCTATGTCCAGTCGACATCGCCCCTTAGAAGGTATATGGATCTTGCGATACACAGGCAGATTAAGTCTTTTATTGAGACAGGGAAGCCCCTATATACAAATGAGGATATTGAAAACATCATAACCATGACTTCCGGAGCCAGATCTGCGGCCGAATCTATGGAAAAGCTCCGCAAGAGATACTGGATGCTTAAATATATTCAGATGAACAGGAATGAATTAAGGAAGGCCATGGTCCTTAAGGCCGGACCTGACAGGCTTATTGCGCGAGATATGGAGACCCTTATCGAATCAGAGATTCAGGGAGATCCTCTAAAATATTACGAGGGGCAGATAATAACCATAGCTGTTGCTCATGTCTCTCCTAAAGAAAATACATTGAGGTTCACTGCTGTCGAACCCAGGGGGTAAAAATGGATAATGCAAAGCACATACATATGATCGCCGTTTGCGGAATGGGCATGGGGGCTTTTGCCGGCCTTCTTCAGGAAGCAGGCCACAGGGTTACAGGCTCAGATCAGAATGTCTATCCGCCTATGAGCGTTCAGCTGGCTGATGCGGGAATAAAGGTTATGTCCCCATATTCGCCGGAAAATCTTAAAGACAGGCCTGATCTTGTCATAATAGGAAATGCTGTCAGGAAGACAAATCCCGAGTCATCCGCCGCGATAGAGGCGGGCATTCCGTATATGTCCTTCCCTGAGGCTCTTGACAGATTCTTTCTTTCCGAGAGAAGGTCGCTTGTTGTTGCAGGGACGCATGGAAAGACTACCACGTGCTCTATGGCAGCATGGATGCTTGAAAAGTGCGGCAAAAATCCCGGCTTCCTTATCGGCGGAATTCTGAATAACTTCGGAAAGTGCTGTAAGGCAGGAAAAAAAGACGGATTCTTTGTTACCGAAGGCGATGAATATGACACGGCTTTCTTTGACAAGGGTCCTAAATTCATGCATTACAGGCCTTCTTCCGCCATTATTACGAGCGTTGAATTCGATCATGGCGACATATACAGGGATATTGAGCACATAAAGAGCGCCTTTTCCGCATTTATCAGGCTTATTCCTGAAGGCGGAACGCTTGTTGCATGCAGCGATTTTATCCATCTCAGGGAGATTCTTCCAGAAGCATCCTGCAGGGTTGAGACCTACGGCTTCAATGAAGACGCGTCATGGACTGCGGCAGACATATCGCTCGGGCAGAAAAGCTCCTTTACAATAATGCATAACGGGACTGCCGTTGCCAAGGCTGAGCTTCAGGTTCCTGGAAAGCATAATGTGATTAATGCGGTAGGAGCAGTAGCCCTTCTTGCCAGTCAGGGAATAGATCCTCAGGAGGCTGCCTCTGCACTTGCGTCGTTTGAAGGTGTCAGAAGAAGGCAGGAGATCAGGGGAACTGAGAACGGTGTGTCCGTCATTGATGATTTTGCTCATCATCCCACAAAAGTAAGGGCTACTGTTTCAGCCATAAAATCCAGATACCCTGACAGGACGGTATGGGCTGTATTCGAGCCAAGAACCAACTCCAGCAGAAGGGCATTCTTCCAGAACGATTATGTCTCTTCATTTGACGATGCAGACAGGATTGTTATTGCAGACGTCTTCAATAAGGAACAGATTGCCGATTCAGACAGATTTTCAAGCGAAAAGCTGGTTGATGACCTCAATAAGAGAGGCCTGTCCGCAGAATTTATGCCTTCGGCAGATGCGATAATATCCCATGTTGCGGACAATGCCGCTGACGGAGACGTTGTTCTAGTAATGTCAAACGGAGGCTTCGAAAACCTCCATGCCAGGCTTTTGGAAGCATTAAAAGCAAAGTCAGATAAAAATTAGAGGAAGAGGTTTTTTTATGAAAGATTTAGCCGTAATAGTCCTTGCTGCAGGAAGAAGCAAAAGAATGCGCACTGAGATTCCCAAGGCTCTCCATAAGGCCGGAGGGAAATGCCTTATTGACAGGGTTATGGATGCTGTAAAAGCCGTATCCCCGTCTTCCGTGCATGTTGTCGTGGGATATGAGAAGGAACAGATAATGTCCCATCTTGGAGATTCAGTTTCCTATGCCGAGCAGAAGGAGCTTCTTGGAACAGGACATGCCGCATGGCAGGCTGTTCCTAATCTTAAGGACGAGAAGACTGTAATGATTATAAACTGCGACATGCCTATGATTACCGGAAGTGAACTTGAGAGCTTCTGTTCCGAGCATGAGGAGTCCGGATCCAAGATTTCCCTAATGAGCGCCGTTGTTCCATGGGAGAGCGATTTCGGAAGGATTAT
>JAKSUM010000234.1 GCA_024409025.1 bacterium
CTGCAATTTCCGCAGGGCTTTCCCCTCCTAGATTGAGTCCTACTGGAGTATATATTTTGCTTATCGTATCCTCGCTGACTCCGGCTTCCCTAAGCTGGCTGAAGCAGAGCCCGACCTTTGTTCTTGATCCTATCATTCCTATATATGTGAATTTTTCCGCCCTTCTGCACAATGCATGCAGCACTTCGCCGTCATGAGTATGCTTATTTGTTACAATAAGGGCATATGAGTTATCCGGTATTTTGAGCTTTTCTATCTCTTCAACAAATTCTCCGCATATGACTTCATGGGCATGCGGCTGGCATTCCCTGTTTGCTATTTCAGGCCTGTTGTCCATTACCTTTACCTTGAATCCGAGCGATTCGGCAATAGGGGAGACTGCCTGGCATACATGGCCTCCTCCGAATATGAAGAAATTTCTTCCTCCGGGCATATATTCATAGAATATCTTTACAGTGCCTCCGCAGGTCATTCCTATTTCCCCGAGATTATATTCCGAGAGCAGGTTCTTTCTTTTCTTTATCTGTTCTCTTGCCGTGTCCACTGCTATATATTCTATTTTTCCGCCGCCCACGGATCCTGTAAATCCGTCTTTTGTTATTATCATCTTGAAGCCGCTTCTTGCGGGAGAGCTTCCTACAGCTTCAACCACTGTTGCCGTCACAAATTCCTTGCCGTCTTCAATATATTCGCATATAGCCTGCTGTATGTTTATCATCTTAGCCTCCATTTCTCTTTTCTGTATTATGTGGACGAGTTTTTTTTCCTCCGTATTTCAAAGGATTATGCATTGCTGCAATTGAAAATAGACTAAGAAATGATTTTATGGGAGGCTTGTATGAACAGGGAAGAACTTGGCAGATGGAATTGGGGAGCGTTTTTTATGCCGTTTTTGTGGCTTTGGTTTAATGCCAGCTGGGGGTGGGCTCTTATGTATTGGGTTTCGGGACTTTTCTTAAAAATGTTACCCTTTTCCGGTCTGATATATTTAGGCATAAGCATTTATCTCGGTATTAATGGACATAAAATTGCGTGGGAACATCATCAGAGATCCCTTGGCAGCATTGCCGAACTGAATAAGCAGCAGAAGGGATGGGCTATCGGCGCTTTCATATTTATTGCCATAGGATTTATTTTTGGAATATCTACCGGCATTTTCAGCAAATTATAGGGCAGGGCATTTAAATAGAGGATTAAATTTTTTCATAAAGAATTCTTATACTTTCCCAAAACGGCGGAGCGATATGCCGTTTTGGAGAATTTACAATAACATATTCAGGAGGCGCTGGATGAATTTCGCTGGCATTAATGAACTGTCAAAAAAATATGAGCCTGATATGACTCGTTTTTTGAGAGATATGATCAGAATTCCTTCGGAGAGCTGTGAAGAGAAGGCTGTCATCGCAAGAATAAAAGAAGAGATGGAAAAGGTCGGATTTGACCGCGTGGAAGTTGACGAGATGGGCAATGTGCTCGGATATATCGGAAACGGCCCGAGGCTTGTCGCTTTTGACGCCCACATCGACACTGTCGGCATCGGACTCCTCAGCAACTGGAACTTCGATCCCTATGAAGGCTATGAGACGGAAACAGAAATCGGCGGAAGAGGCGCATCTGATCAGGAAGGCGGAATGGCCTCAATGGTTTATGCCGGAAAGATCATGAAGGAGCTTAATCTCGTTCCTGAGGATGTAACCGTAGTTATGGTTGGAACAGTGCAGGAAGAGGACTGTGACGGACTCTGCTGGCAGTATCTCATTAAGGAAAAAGGACTCAAGCCCGATTTCGTAGTATCTACCGAGCCTAAAGACGGCAAGATCTACAGAGGCCACAGAGGCCGCATGGAGATTAAGGTAGAGGTAAAGGGAATCTCCTCTCATGGAAGCGCTCCTGAAAGAGGACAGAATGCCATATTTGATATGGCAAGAATCCTCCATGATCTTGAGAACCTCCACCTCAGACTGAAAACAGACGATTTCCTCGGAAAAGGCTCTCTTACCGTATCACAGATTTTCCATTCTTCTCCTTCACGCTGCGCGGTTGCTGACGGCTGCACGATTTCCATCGACCGCAGACTTACTGCCGGAGAGGATGCCGAATACGCAATCGGCCAGATTAAGGAGCTTCCTTCCGTAAATGCAATAAGAGACAGAGTTGAGGTATCTATGTACAGATACGAGAGACCTTCATGGACAGGCCTCAACTATCCTCCAGACTGTTACTTCCCGACATGGGTTCTTCCCGCGGATCACGTTCTCTGCCGCTCTTCAGTAGAGTCCTATGAGTCCCTCTTT
>JAKSUM010000235.1 GCA_024409025.1 bacterium
CAGGATCTGATATTAATGAGTCAATCTTCTCAGCCACGCCTTCAGGAGTAAGAATCCCTTTCATCTCAGGAACAATCTCCCTTTCGGCAAGTATGTTCGGCTGTGCAGTAAATCCGAATTTTCTGGCAGCACCGTAAATAAGCTTTCCCTTCAGCGAGGGCCCTATGACAGGAATCCAGTCAAGCAGACCGACAATGCCAAATGCCGGAATCCAGTCGGGCCTGTTTAAAGGCAATATTACAAGCATAGGCTTTTCAAGACAGGCAGCCTCGCCGGTTTTCGTTCCCGGTATTGACACTATGAAATCAGATGAGTTCATCTCCTCACAGTGATTTCCTTTAGCAAGCCTTATAAAGAAGGACGGATCATCCTTTAGGAAGAAGCACATCTCATCAGGCTCGACAGCCCCGACAAAACCGCCGACTTCCTTCAAAGGCCTTATTTCTCCGATTTCCTTAAATTCATTCCAATCTATAAAAGGAGATATTACCGTCTTAAATTGAAGGCATTCATGTCTCTTTTTTAAAATATAAGCCGTTTTAAGAAAGAAAGGCAGAAGCCCCTTCAGCTCTCTAAGCCTGCTGCCGCACATGAATGTTATGTTTTTTATATTTTCAGGCGGATCAGCAGGGCGACCTCCTTCTATTCCGCTAATAGCGGCATCGTAAAGAAGATCTCCCGTAACATGTATCTTATAGTCAGGTATTCCTCTTTTAAGCAGAACCCTGCGGTCCATATCAGATTTTACAAAATATCCGGCATAATGCGGATCGCTCCGCCTGGTGCCCCACTGATATCCCCATGCAAAAGTCCTCTTCCTTTCGGCCAGCATAGCCGTAAGAGCAAGCTCGCCTCCAATATGAAGGAAATAAGTATCCGTCTCATCCTCCGAGGGCTTACCCAAGAGCATATTTTTAAGGCCGTCCTTCATTATAATCCCGTCGATCTCGGGGACATCCTTCAAAACCTGCTCCTCATTTCCTGAGGCAAAAACGCATGGCAGCAGAAGAGCCTTTATCGAGCATTCCGGAAGACGCTTCTTAATAGCCTTTACGGCAGGCTTCATCCAGCCGGCAATCTCCCCAGGGCTGTTTACGGATATAATAATCTGTTTTTTCTTTTCAATGCCCATATCAAACGCTTCTTTCAGTGTTTCCATAGGCGTCCAGAACCCTGCCTATTATATTGGTCGAGGAATGTCCCTCAACGAATGAAAATCTTTCCATTCTTCCTCCATATGAGCGTATGACGGCAGCTTCTGGGATCTTATCCATGTCATAATCTCCGCCCTTTACATGAATGTCAGGCCTTATCCGCTCTATCAGTGAGCAGGGAGTATCCTCAGAAAAGACAGTGACAAAATCAACACATGCCAGAGCCGCAAGAACCTCAGCCCTCTCATTTTCCGGAACAATCGGCCTTTTATCGCCCTTAAGCCTTTTCACGGAAGAATCGCTGTTAATCCCGACAATAAGGACATCTCCGCAAGAAGCCGCAAACTGAAGAAGCCGTATATGGCCGGAGTGAATAAGATCGAAACATCCGTTAGTAAATACAATCTTCCTTCCTGTTCTATTTTCAGATATATATTTTTCAAGCTCTGTTGCCGTTGTAATTTTATCCATAAAAAATGACCTCTGTCCTCTAGCTCTGAATGCCAATTTAAGAGGAAGGGAAAAAACCGACACAGATATATATTTTAAAATAAGGCTGTTATTCCTTCTTTTCAAAAACAAAAAGACGCTCCAAAAAGCGCCTTTAAAATAAAATATCGAGAATATTTGCAAATATCAGACGGGTACTCCCAAAAGCTGCTCAAGGGCATAAAAATTATATGGCCATGCATTGACTCCTGAAGACTTAAAGTTGCCGGTTCCATCGCTGTATGCAATGTCAAGATTCCATGAAGTGCCCTCAGTGGCATACCTATCCGAGTAGAAAAGCTTCCACTCCCCAATTGAAACAGTCTCAAGGGCATTAATAAAATCAATCCTTGAGCATCCGTCATACTTAATTCTGACAGGCTCATTATAACCGCTGTTACTGTCATAGTAACAGTCAAACCATACGTCTTCGCCCTCAAAAACAACAGTACGCTTGTAAATTGCATAGCCTGCGGAGCATATCTCAAAATCAAGACTTGCTATATTAATAAGCCTGTCATTAAAATTCTGGGCCTTTTTTTCGGCATTAGACATTTCGTAACGGCCGCCGTCCCTTATATATGCCGCTTTTTCGCTTTCAAAGCATTCCTTCAAAGCGGCAAGTTCCCCATGCTCGCTCCCGTCCAAAGG
>JAKSUM010000236.1 GCA_024409025.1 bacterium
CCTTAAGATTTTTATTTATCACGTTTTCAAGGAATTTAATGTTCTCTATTGCCGAATAAAAAACAAATTGTCCGGTTGAATGCTTTATTATATAAGAAGTCTGTTTAAAGAGAAAGAAATTTTTATTTCCCTGCTTAAAGGAGGTTATGTCTTCCCATTTTATGCGGGACTTGATTCCGTCATCGCAAACCTCCATGCCCCAATTTTCTACAACTATAGGATCTGATGAAACAAGCTTATTCATAAAATCCGATGCGCCTTTGGCAGGAACAAAAAACAAGATGCTGCAAATTATGAAGAGAATATATGCGACTCCAGCAAGAGTATTTCCCTTCTGCATATTGATAAGAAGTCCGATAAGGCCTCCAACTGCCGCAATTATAGAGATTATATATACGAGCGTCAGTCCTTTTATGACCTTATGATTCTCTGCCAGATCATAAGAATAAAATGTCTTTACATTAGGTTTATTCATAAAACAATCATGCCTTTCCAAGCTCAATTTTTTATTGGTTAGATTTAAACCGAAACAGGAAATATCCTTCAAAAAACATATATAAGCTTAAATTAAGAATACTATCTGCAGGCTTCATAAATTATTTTCGATATTTCAGCAATTGCGTCAGCCGCCTCTTTCTGCCTGCCGTCACTTATATTTCTTACAAAGACGGCAATCGCGCCATGTGAGGAGGAGGAAAATTCTATTATTCCGGCATCATTGACGCAGCCGCAAATCGTCCCTGTCTTATGCCATACCCTCGTCCCTTTAGGCAGCCTTCCAGGAATCCTTGAATTATATTTGCATGAAGCAAGATAATACAGCGCCTTTTCCCTCATGGTCTTATCAAGAACCGTGCCTTTCCAAAGCGATGAAAGCATACCCGTAAAATCCGACGGGGTTCCAGTATTGTCAAGAGCCTCTGCTATCACAACATCACCTGCGTAGGTTCCTGATGACTCTGAAGCATCCTCTATCGACTGGAACTGGGCAATTGTAAGAGAGGAATTCTCGCTGTTTACCTTATCGATCGCATAAAACCTGTCTCTGGAGCTCATTTTCATCCATTTTGAAGCTATCTCGTAGGACGACATGCCTTTGAAGTCTGAATATTCCCCCAAAGAAAGCAGCCATGAAGGCCTGTTTGCGATATAGACATTTGTATGAAGAATCCCGCAGGCTTTAAGGAAATCCATAGTCTCATTTCTTTTAAGCCTGTTAAAAACAGCATCAGCCGCTGTGTTGTCGCTTGATGACATCATCTCATAAATCAGATGCGAAAGAGAATATTTTTTGCCAGCTGGAGCATACTGAAGCTCTCCGCTTCCAATGCATCTGTCAGCATTGCGTATTTCAATCATATCCTTAAGTGACATATCTCCCGACTCGCATTTCTTCAGAACGCAGAGCATAAGTGGAAGCTTATACGCGCTGGCAAGAGGATAAGATTTTGAATTTTCAATAACAAATCCTTTGCCTGTCTCTATATGCCTGAATGAGACGCCTATATCCATATATTTTTTCTTGGATTCAGCCAAAGTCCTGACTGCCGATTCCGCATCAGATAAGGACGCATTGGCTGCAGTGCATAGAGACAGTAAAAGAAGAGAAAGAATTATAATATTTTTAACCATAAACAGACCTCAAAAAAACAGCCGCTTTTGCAAGCGGCTGACATGTTTATTTAAGAATTTTATCCATAGGCTTGAAAAGACTGCTGTCAATTCCAGAATTAACAACAAGCCCCTTATAAACAATAAGCTTTGACAAAGAGGAATCAACATAAACCTCTATTTTCATAGGGAAATATCTGCCATCCTTCGTCATGCCTATATCCTTATAGGAAACAGTCTTTTTAACAGACTTCTTTCCACTCTGTGATGTGACTTCCAATTTAAGCGGCACACATCTCTTGGTATCAACCCATACCGTCTTTTCGCCGTTTCCGCCTGAAATCTTTATCTTCAGAGCCTGTACTCCGTCTATATTTTCAGAGCCATCAGCAGTGTATGAGTCAGATGCCTCCTGTGGATATGAAACAAGACCGAACGGAATATTGAGTGGGGCGCTAGGCTCGTCCCTTCTCTTCTTGACGGGGAACTGACCGGTTGAAAGATACTGCATCGCATACTTTCCGTCCCTTATAATGGTCATCTGTCTTCCATCAAGCTGACCTCCGGGATCGGAAATAACAGCCTCAACTCTTATTTTACATGTCTTCTGGAAGTAAATCTTATCCCTGCTTGCAAGATCCATTTTTCCAGTATCGCCCTGAGA
>JAKSUM010000237.1 GCA_024409025.1 bacterium
TCTTGCCGACATTCGAAAATCCGAAGGCTGCTCTTTTGGGGTTGTCCATTGCTTTTCCGATACGGTTCTTGAGGCAAGGATTCTTCTTGACATGGGATTTTATATCGGATTTACCGGAAGCGTGACATTTAAGAATGCTGACGATATAAGGGAGGCTGCCTCATACGTTCCTCTTGACAGGATTCTTTTTGAAACCGATTCCCCGTATCTTGCCCCTGTCCCTTACAGGGGCAAGAGAAATGATCCTTCGCTTATACCTGTAATAGCTGAAAGGCTGGCAGATATTAAGGGGATATCTAAAGAGACTCTGGCAGATGCCGTATGGCATAATGCCCGAAAGCTGTTCTCCATTGATTAAAAAAAGACGCCCTTCTTTTTGGGCGTCTTTTGTCATATCCTACATATATTTTACTGTCTCTTCAAGAGGTCTCTTTTCCGAATGCCTTGGAGATGGCTCGGAGTCTTCTGCCGGATATCCTATGGGCATGAAGAGCACTGTTCTTTCATTATCGGGAATTCCGAGAGCTTGCTCTGCCTTCGTGTTCGGGAAGTAGTTGCACCAGCAGGTTCCAAGTCCGAGATCTGCCGCCTGCAGCATTATGTATGTTGCGGCTATGCTTACGTCTTCAACTCCGGATCTGACGCCTTCTTCAAAGGGATTGTGCCATTCCTCATCCTTGTTGTATGTAAATACAAGCACTGTCTTTGCGTTGAATACGCATGGAGTTAGGGCGGCAAGCTTTTCAATGGCTTCCTTGCTCTGGAGCACATATATTCTCTGGGGCTGGAGATTTTTTGCCGTAGGAGCCATCTGGCCTGCTTCAAGGACTTTTTTCAGTATCTCCGGCTCTATTTCCTTATCGGAAAATTTTCTGACGGAATAGCGCTTGTTGGCTGTCTCGATAAAACTCATTTTGAATTCCCCCTTTATTTTAATATGATGCGTTCATTTCCCTGAGGATTTTTGACGCTGTATCCGCTATAAGCTTGTTCTGGCTTGATGCATGCTCCCTTATAAGTTCTATCGTCTTTGGAGTGTTGTATATTGATATATGCCTCATTGCCGTCATTATAAGGGATTCGTTCTGCTCTGTCTTGAGGATGTTTGCAAGAACCTCATAGCTTTCGTCCCTTGCGGCTATGCAGAGGCATTCGAGGCTGTCTTTCCTTATTTTGGATGGATTTCTTTTGTCATTGACTATGTTCCAGAGCATTCCTAGCAGAACCTGTCTGTTTCCTCCGAAATCAAGATTGCCAAGTCTTATCTGGGCTACAAGGGCATAATAGACAAGCCTTAAATCCGCGCTTTTCAGACACTGGCCGAGCACTGCAAGAACCGTGTCCAGATATTCCCTGTGCTCCATCCTTCCAATTGTCTCTATGATTGCGAATTTTACGTCAGGTATCTCATTCTGAATCATGGAGAGGAGCTTGGGAGTTATGTTCCTGCCGTATATGTCGGCAGCCATTTTGACAAATTCTATCCTGTTCGCAGGATGCTTGTCTGACTCCATTGCAAGGGCTATGAGATTATAGTATTCGGGCTTGCCGTATTCGCATATTGCCTTTGCCGTCTGAAGCTTTGTATAAGGGGAGAGATCCACTATCATCGAGGGGAGGTATGCCTCTCCTCTGCGGGATTTTATTTTTGCAAGGAGAAGTATGCTCTTTCCCCTGAGCTTGTTGTCGTCCTTTGTCTGAAGATTCCTCAAAAGGTATTCCTCTGCGATAAGATCATCCGAATCCTCAAGGAATTTTGACGTCTCAAGATATATTCTCTCATCATCCCTCTGCATGAGTGCGGGAAGCGAGGCTATTACAACATCGCTGTATGCCGGTGAAAGCCTTGAGAATATCGACAGTATTATTTCGTCCTGAGTTCCGGCGTCCTGAAGTAGCTTTTTGAGATGCTTTCTTGTGTCCTTTATGTCTAATCTTGCAAGAAGAGAGGCGCCTATGATTTTCTCCTCATCATTCCCGTTTGTGATTTTTCCGTAAAGGAAATCGGAAAGCTCCCTGCTTGTGTTGTTTACGAAATAGTTTATTGCGAATTTTTTTACTCTTTCGTTGCTGCTTTCAGTCAGCGGAAAGACTGCTTCGGCTGTTTCTATGTCATCTGAGTGAAGGAGCGGTATCAGTCCCTTTGCCACTGTTTCCGGAGACTGGCTTTTAAGCTTTGAAAGGTATATGTATCTGAACCTGTCCTGATTTTTGAGGGACATAATCGCCTGAAGAGCCTGTATGGATCTTGGCGAATCGGGTTCAGACGCGCAG
>JAKSUM010000238.1 GCA_024409025.1 bacterium
ATGTCTATGGAGGAGATCTTCCTGCTCCGATATGGGCTGATTTTATGAAGCAGGCTCTTGCGAATGAAAAGAAAATGGAATTCGGGGAGGATGCTAATGGAAATGTATCTGTCGCATTCTGTGCCGATACAGGGCTTAGGGCTACAGGAACCTGCCAGAATATTGAAAAAAGGACGTTTCCTGCAGGTCAGGTGCCGCAGCGCTTCTGCTATAAGCATGGTCCTGTCAAATATAACAGCAGGACAGGCAGAATTGAAAGAGTAAAGGCAGAGGAAGTACAAGCCGAAGTTAAAAAGGAAGCTCCGAGAAGGCCTGAAGGAGAACCCAGAAAGCCTGAAATCGAAGCTGTGCCTGATACAGAGCCTGAGCCTCAGGTACATAGGCCTCAGGCGATCCCGATACCTAAGCCTGCAGACGATGTCCAGAAGGCTGACGCTATTGAGATTCCTAAGACTGAGCTGCCTCCTTCAATTCCGGAGCCCATACAGATTCCGGAAACTGATTCCGGATCTTCACCTGACAATGGCGGAGATAATCAGGATGCTGATTTCTAGTAAATAAAAAAAACAAGGTTTTAAGCCTTGTTTTTTTTGTTTCTTTTAAGGTAATGGCGGTTGCTTATATTATTTCTTAATTTTTTCTTGTGAATATGATATAATATTATTTTATAATGAAAGGGGAGGTCGGGAGATGAATCTGAAAAATCGCGGAATAATCCTTGTAAGCACCCTGCTTTTTGTTGCCATGATTGTCATGTTTGCTGTAATAATCACTCAGCAGGCAAGAATGGCTCTTGATTCGGGAGCAACGGCTGCTCAGTCGGAAAAAGCGTATATGGCTGCTCTATCCGGAATTGAATTCGCAAAATGCCAGATAGGCAGGAATTCTTCATGGGGAGCTAACGGATTTTCCGGTTCGTCAAAGCATATATTTAAAGGCTTGGATGTCGAATATGATATTTACGGACTGAGAGGCTATATTGGAAAAGACGATAAAGGAGAATATGAGTCGACATTTGACATTTCTTTTGATTCTTTTGGAAAATGTCCCTACAGATCATGCAATAATATTAATTCCTCATCTAAGGTTTTAAAGGATATTTCGTACAGGAGAGACATTCCTGCCGGCTCATTATATATCGTTTCAAAGGGGATGTGCGGAAAGCATGTGCGATATGCTGAGGCTTTAATATGTTCAAAGGGATATAAGGCTTCAGGAGTCGGAACTATAGCTAGAAATGGCATTAGCGTATTGGGGATACCCGATGAAGACTATACTGCTAATGCGTTGCTAAGCGTAAAGAATGTTGATCCTTCAAAAGCGGGCAGGCTGACATCATTTGGAAGCGGCTCTGAAATTTCAGTACAGCCCGGCTCTTCAGTCGATCCCTCAAAATTGATATCCTTTAACAATAATCTTATAGTAAATTCGCCGAATCTTACAATAGGCTCCTATAAGTATTCCGCTAATAACAAGAAGAATATTCCTGGAGTTACAGTAAATGCTTCTCCGGAATCTGACCCTTCATATTTTGATTCTGTAGATTCCTATGAAAAGGCAGCTGCTTCTACTGAAAACGATTCGTTTCTTCCTGCGGGAGCATATGTTTTTATAAATTGTAGTTCTGAAGCCTCATATGATGCCAACGAAACAGATGCTGCCGTAAACAAAAGCAGATGGGTATTTCTGCCAAGCGCTGCAGATATGAGCAATTCTGATATTATAAATTTAATTGAAAGCTCATCTAATATGCCTGAAACGCGCGGTATTTCATTCAGCCGGAATGAAAAGTCTGATTATAACGGCGGAGTTGTGCTTGACGGGGCTGTCAAATGTAAAGGGGATGTGAAATTTACTGTCATTGATAAGACGGCTGAAGGCTATTCCGCTGAAGACTCAAAAAAGACAGTGGATTTCTATATGAGAGGGAATGATGAGTCTGAGCCCATGCTCTTTTCTGATGGAGATATCTCTATAGACGGAGAAATTAGCGGCAATGGCAAGATCTATGCTAAAGGCAATATCCAGATGAATGCAGGCTCTTCATTTGAGACTAAGAGAAATTCCGGTGTTGGAATTTATGCTGAAGGCGATGTTTCTATAATGCCTGCCAAGAATGTCAGCATTGATTCCTACAATGAGGCTGTGCCTGTAATCGCCGCATCCGAAGGAGCGCCTGATGCTGTCGCAGATGAAGCTATTTCAATTTTGACAAATGGCGAACTTGATAACTCGGAAGAACAGACTCCTTCTGCTAAGAATGAGAAG
>JAKSUM010000239.1 GCA_024409025.1 bacterium
GCATTCGTCTGAGACTGATGCAAACGGGATATACCCTATTCCGGGCTGCGTAATATCACAGTGTATTTCATCCGAAATCACTGTCACCCCGTATTTTGCACATAAATGCCCTATCCTTCCAAGCTCATCAACTGACCATATTCTTCCTGAAGGATTATGGGGATTGCATAATATCATAAGTGAAGTCTGGGGATCTGCAAGCTTTGACTCAAGCCCCTCAAAGTCTATTTCATATCTCCCGTCCATATACAGCAGTGGACACTCAAGAGGTCTTCTGCCGTTGTTTACTATGCTGTTATAGAATATATTGTAGACGGGGGACATTATAAGGACGTTCTCGTTCGGCGTTGTCAGCTTTCTCACGGAAGATGAAATTGCAGGCACTACTCCGGTACAGAATATAAGCCATTCGCTGTCCATTCTGAAATGGTGCCTTCTGTCCCACCATGATACATAGGCGTCAGCCCAGCCGTCTGCAGGCTTTTCATAGCCGAATACGCCGAATGACGCCTTCCTGCTTATTGCATCTATGATCTCCGGGGCTGTACGGAAATCCATATCTGCAACCCACATGGGAAGCTCTCCGTCCTTTACGTCCCATTTGTATGATGATGTGTTGCGCCTGTCGGCAACGGTATCAAAATTATAATCAGGCATAATTTATTCCTCCCAAGGGGCTTTTTCCGTCTCTTTTGCTATATACGGACATATTATATCCGTATCTGACGTTTTAATTTTCGCCGGATCGTTTATGAGGTGCCTTATTCCGTCAGCCTTTATTCTTCCTGATGAAGGATTCATCACGCTGATTATGGTCCCGTCTATATCGGCATCGATATCCTGAGAGTATTCAAATGCCAGTACGGTATTTATCAGCCTGCAGTTTTTCATCTTCAGGCCTTTTATATAGCATAATCCCTGAAGGCTTTCTATCGTACAGTTTTCAAATGTTATGTTTTCCGCATTCCAGCCTATATATTCGCCTGATATGAATGAGTCCTTTACTACGACATTCCTGCTGTTCCAGAAAGCGTCTTTTGAAAGCATTCTGGAATTTGATATCTCAAGATTATGAACACCGTCAAAAGAATAATTGCCGTCAAGCTTTAAATTATGTATCTTCATATCCGATGAGTTCATCGCAAAGTAGTCGCCTTTTGCAGTCACATTCCTAATTTCGACATCAGAGCAGCTCCACAGGGTCTCCTGAGCATTGGTAAGATCGGTATTTTCAATTATGAGGTTTGAGCATCTGCGAAAATTTTTTGGAGCTTTAATAAGGCAGTTGCTGATTCTGACATTCCTTGAATACCATACCCCAGCCCTTGCGTTGTCATCCCACAGGCAGTTGTCCGCATCTATATCGCTGCCATACCAGAGAGGGTATTTCCAGCGGAATATGCTGTCCTTCAGCGTAATGCCCGAGCTTTCCTTTAAAGGAGATTCGCCGTTTTCAAAGACCGCGTTTACGAATCTTGCTCCAGACTGCCCGAAGGCTGCTCTTTCGCCAGACAGCGTGACATTTCTAAATTCCTTTGGATACATTTTTCAAATGACTCTCTTTCATTCTTCCACATAGTATAATTTACCTATGAAATTTTCAATAAGCAAAATAAAATCCCCTTTAGATGGGGATTTTATTTTGCCATATAAACTGTTTCTAATATTCATACACTCGCTCTTAAAATATTTATATAGATTCCGTTTGCTTGGTTGATGATTTTCATAATCCCAATACAGCCTGAAGAGGAAATAAAAAAAAAAAGACGCTCCGAAAAGCGCCTTAGTACGAAATATATTGACGGACATGCCTTGTACTCTTGCCACCACCGCCTACCTATTTCCTTTCATGCGAAAGGTATCATTTTACTCAAGAGGTTCCCCGTATCGTCGCTTTAAGAACAATCTCAAAACCGTTCAGTAGCTGCATCTATCTCTACTCTCTAATATTTCGCATTTTTATTATATCATCTTGTTTAATTACTGTAAAGTTTTTTCCAGACATATCCATCCACTTCTTTCCATAAGCTTTTTAAATACTAAGAATACGTCTTTCTTCATAATCCTTTTTAAATCCGATATTCCGGATTGATTATAACTGTTATTGCCCGTAAAAGATACTGGCCAGCTGTAGAGCTTCAGAAAATTCATTTCTGCAGGAGGAAGAGGATAACTCAGGTTTATGATTATGCATTTATTAAACTGTTCTTCTTTAGCTGATGAATATATAATTGGAGGAAGCCTGTCA
>JAKSUM010000024.1 GCA_024409025.1 bacterium
CCGATATTCGGAAAATACATGCTGTAAAAGAAAAAAAACCGAGCCTGAAAAGGCTCGGTTTTTTTTTACCTATCTTCTTCTGCGTCTGACAATTCTTCTGCGCCTTGCGGGAGCAGCGGGTTCGGAAGATGATTCATTATCATTATCATTTTCCTCATCATCTATGTCATTTTCCCTTTCAGGCGGAAGCTCGTCTTCAGCATGTTTGCGTCTGATTCTTCTGGCCTCTGCAGCCTGCTCAAGTCTTTCGCGCCTTGCAGCGGCATCCTCTTCCTCTGACTCCTTATGGTTCTTCTCAAAGTTTATGAGAATCGAGGGGACGAGGAAAACGGAGGAGTATCCGCCGGCAATGCATCCTACGCTGAGAGCAAGGGCAAAGCTCTGAAGAGTCTTGCCTCCGAAGAGATAGAGGGCAAAGAGCGTCATAAGAACAGTTATGAGCGTGTTGACCGAACGTGTCATCGTCTGGCTGCAGGATATATTTACGATCTCATTGAAATCTGGGCTCTTCCTGAGCTTCATGTCCTCTCTTATTCTGTCGAAAATGACGATGGAGTTCATTACCGAGTATCCGATAATTGTCATCATGGCAGAAACGAAGGGAGAATCGAATTCAAGACCGAGCAGTATATATATCCCGAACATGACGACGAGATCGTGGAGAAGGCCTATATCGGCGGCCATTCCGTAATACCACTTTCTGTTGAATCTTATCGTTATGTAAATAAGCTGGACAATAAGAGCGACAATAAGCGCGACTGCAGCATTGGTAGCAAGCTCTTTTCCTATTGAAGGACCTATGCTCTCCTTTTTAAAGAGATACAGGCTTCCGGAATTTCCGGAGGAATTTCTGCTGATCGACTGCAGTATGCCGTTGACCTCCTCATTGCTGAGGTTGACTCCCTTGTCGCTTGAGTTCTTGGCTCTCTTGGAAATTTTTACGAATGCGGCATCGAAGTCATCCTTCTCCGAATGCTCTTCGGGAACGGATATCTCTACTGCATTGAAGTCTACTTCCAGATCATTGTTAAAGGTCTTTACAAGAGCTGTGATTTCCTCAGGCTCTGCAAAGTAATTGTGACGCTGTACCTTTTCTTCCTTATCGGAATCTCCGGACTTAACGTCTACCACCTGCGATCTGAAGACATCAGGATTCTGCTCCATAAGGAGGGCGAATTCGACCTTTCCGTCTTTTTCCTTAAATGAGTCTTCAAGGAATTTGACCTTTCCGAATCTGTCCACAAATACGGAGGCAATTCCCTTGACATCGCTTAAAGAGGCTTTGCCGTCCTTTTTGGCAACCGTGATTTTGACGTTTCTCATCTTGTTGGGATAATCAACGGTCTTAGGGGTGCCTTCAGGCTGCACCGTAAAATTATATTCGATGTCAGGAGTCGAAGCGTTAAAGGAGTCCATTGCCTTTCTTACATTGTCAGAAAGAGCAGCCTTTGCCTCAGCATTATGGGGAAAGCCGATCTCAAGCATGGTTCCGCCCGTAAACTCAAGCGAGAACCTGACCTGTCCTGTAACAAGCGCTCCTATTATTACGAGAAAGAGGATTCCTCCGTATATAGCGGAAGCAGTCAGAAAAGTCTTTTTGTTCTCAGCTATCTTAAGGAGCTCTTTTCTGAACCTCTCAACATAGAAGGCAAGCCAAATCATAATCCCTGTCAGGACAAGCATAATGGCTCCGCCCGGTGACAGTATAAGTGAGAGTATAGTTGAAAGCATGTTATTCATAATATCATATCCTCCTTATTCACCGTAAGCCTTTTTGCTCTTTACGATGCCGTTAAGGAATACCGTATCGACAAGAACCCTTGTTCCGGCCGTTGCGGTTATGAGGCTCCAGAAGGTTCCTATCATAAGGGTAAGTCCGAAGCCCTTCATCGTCGTGGCGCCGAGGAGATATATTATAAGAGCTCCGAGGAATGTCGTGACATGTCCGTCAAGAATAGGATCAAAAGCTCTCTTGAAGCCTATCTCTATGGATGACTTGAGAGACTTTCCGTCCCAAAGCTCTTCCTTCAGCCTTTCAAAAATAAGGACATTGGCATCAACAGCCATTCCTATAGAAAGAATGAAGCCGGCAATTCCGGGGAGGGTAAGGACAAAACCTCCGGCAACCATTGTAGAAAGAGAGATTATCGTGTAGATTAAGAGGGCTATTGCAGCCATAAGTCCGGGCACCCTGTAGTACCATACCATGAATATGCAGACTATTGCGAGTCCGATGATTCCGGCAACAAGGCTGGCCTTAAGTGATTCCTGTCCGAGCATGGGATCAACCGTCATGCTTTCAAGAATCTCGACCTTTACGGGAAGAGAGCCGGAATTCATAAGAACCTTAAGGTTCTCGCATTCGTCTATGGACATATTCTCGCCGCTGATCTGTCCGCTTCCGCCCATAATAACGCTCTGTACGACAGGAGCGCTTATCTCCTTGCCGTCAAAATAGATCGCTATGCTTTTCTTCAGGTTGTCCTGTGTCATTCTGCCGAAAATTTCGGCGCCCTTCTTGTTAAAGTTGAATGACACATAAGGCTTTCCATTTGCATCCATTCCTACGGAAGACTTGTTGCGCTGAAGATATGCGCCTGTAAGACCTGTTCTCCACTCGCCCGTAAGAGGATCTTTTGATTTAAACTCAAGGAGTCCGACCTTCTTTACAAGCTCCTCGGCTTTCTTAACGTTAGTCTCTTCAGGGATCTCAATTATGAGCCTGTCAGCGCCCTCGCGCTGTATTATGATTTCCTTATTGCCTTCGGGATTGAGACGCCTCTGAAAGACGTCCATGGCCGTAGCAATAATATCATCGTCAATTTTAATCATCTCTCCAGTCGTATAATCCTCTGTCTCAAGGAGCTTTACCGCCATATGCGTTCCGGATCTTAGGTCAAGCCCAAGCTTTATGTGATATTTCTTTGTATTAGGGTTACACATAAGAAAGACGGCTAAAATCGTTATACCAAGTATACCGACAAGACAGAGCAAATTTTTGACTCTATTGGTCATTTTTTTCTCCTTCCTATTAGAAGTCCGCAGTATTTTCTACACCGCCTTAAAGGCAGCATTATTTTCTTTCAGCATCGCTGAAATATCTTTCAAGAAAAGATTTTCTGAATTCATCAAACCTGTCATTTCTGATAGCGTCCCTTATCGACTCCATCAGCCTGTAAAGGAATGTCAGATTATGTATCGATGCAAGCTCGGGGCCGAGCATCTCGTCAGCCATGAAGAGATGCCTCAGATAAGCCCTTGAGAAATTGCGGCATGCGTAGCATGGACATCCTTCCTCAATCGGAATATCCGAATATTTATGCCTTGCATTTTTTATGACAAGCTTGCCGTCAGGAACCATGAAGGTTCCGCTCCTCGCTGTTCTCGTGGGAAGCACGCAGTCAAACATGTCTATTCCCCTTGCAACGCCTTCAACAAGATCCTCTGGCGCCCCTACGCCCATAAGGTATCTTGGCTTGTCCTGAGGGATATGCGGTGTAGTCTCCTCAAGAACAGAGTACATAAGGGGCTTTTCCTCACCTATGCTGAGCCCTCCAACGGAGAAGCCGGAGAAGGCGCCTTCAGCAAGCGTCTCAGCGCATACCTTTCTCAAATCAGGATACATTCCTCCCTGAACAATTCCGAAAAGATGCTGATCCGTCGTTTTTGCATTAAGGCATCTGAAGGCCCACTTGTTCGTCCTCTTTATTGAATTTTCAACATAACTGTGTGTGGCATCCGGAGGGATGCACTCGTCTATCGGCATCATTATGTCGCTTCCGAACGATTCCTGAAATTCAATTACGCTCTCAGGAGAGAACATATGCTCAGAACCGTCGAGATGGCTTCTGAACCTTATGCCTTCGTCAGTTATGGCAATCCTCTCACGGAGGCTGAACGCCTGAAAGCCGCCGCTGTCAGTAAGTATGCCCCTATCCCATTTCATGAACTTGTGGAGTCCGCCCATCTGCCTGATGAGCTTATGGCCGGGACGGAGATAGAGGTGATAGGTGTTAGAAAGTATTATCGGGAATCCTATGGCAGCCACGTCCCAAGGGTAAAGCCCCTTGACGGTTGCCTGTGTTCCAACGGGCATGAATATAGGCGTCTCCGCTTCAAAGCGGGCTGTTTTCAGCCTGCCGAGCCTCGCCTCCCCGTCCTTCTTCTTTAGAGTAAAAAATTTATCTTCCATATCTTATCCTTTAAAAAAACCTTCCGCCTTTTTAGCGGCGGAAGGGATTTTCCTTAAAACAGACTATTCTGCTTTTGTCTCAGTCTCTTCATCTGATTCATTACAGTCATCATCGGAACCGGTCTTCAAAGAGCTGTCGTCACCGCTCTTTTCAGGCCAAATGACGGACGCCGCTATACCCGCAACAAGAAGGCCGAGCACGATAAAAAGGCTCAAGGTCGGGCTGGGCTGCAGAAATGAGGCGTCAAATGAGACAATTCCTTTTGCGTGCATCTCAGCAAGTCCCTGTATAAGCATCTTTATGCCGATAAATGCCAAAATTGCGACAACAGCCTTTTCAAGATGACAGAGCATATTCTTGGCTGCGGCAAGCATAAAATACATGGAGCGCAGTCCAAGAATAGCGAAGATATTCGAAGTATATACAAGGAACAGATTCTGTGTTACCGCAATAACGGCCGGAACAGAATCAAATGCAAACATTATGTCCGCAACCTCGATTACAATCAGGCACATAAGCAGAGGAGTGGCAAAAAGTCTGCCGTCTATCCTCTTAAAGAAATTATGCCCCTCAAGCTTACTGTGGACAGGCAGAAATTTCTTTGTGAATTTGACCGACCAGTGATTGCTGTAATCCTCAATGTCCTCCTCACCGCTATTCATGGATTCCCACATCTTCCATGCGCTCCATATAATAAATGCGGCAAAGATAATCGATGCGATCCATCCAAGCAGGTGTACGAATGCAGTACCTGCAAGAATGAAAATCAGCCTGAAAATTATAGCTCCGAGAATACCGAAGTAAAGAACCCTGTGCTGAAACTTGTCCTTTATGGCAAAATTTGCAAATATCGCCATCATGACAAACAGATTATCCACTGACAGCGACTTTTCAAGGACATATCCGGTCAAAAACATGGACGCGTCGTTCTGTCCATGTTTAAACCATATATATCCGCCGAAAGCCAAAGCAACGGCAATCCAGAAAAGAGTCCACAGTCCGGCACTCTTTACGGTTACCGGCTTGTCCTTGCTGTGAGCATGAAGATCTACAAAAAGGCTTATGACAACCAAGACAAAAAACCCAGCTATCTCAATAAGCGAATAGCCGCCGAGAATATCTGTCATGCTGCCTACTCCTTTCCTATGTCTCCAATCAAAGTCCTGATAGGAATCATATTATAAGGATGCTCCGCAAGGCACTTGACCTGTTTATCAATGGTGGCAATAACGCCGATTCCGTTAACTCTTCCGCCTCTACGTCTGACCTCGTCTATTATTATCCTTAAAGTGTATCCGGAGCCTATAAACTCATCAAGAATATATACGTCCTTGTTTGTGAAATCTATGTTTTCCGAAAAATTAACCTTCTTTACGGAAACACTGCCGTCCTGCTCTTTTATCTTTTCCCTTTTAGCCTCTGCGACGACAAGCTCCCTCATTGTATAGACGAATCTTGACACAAGCTCTCCGGCATGATCGACAACAAGGGCGATATCGGTATTCGGCCATGGCATCATCGCCAGAGATGCGCATATGCCTGCATACTCCGAGCCGTTCCTGAATTCGTTCCTCTCCTCCGGAGACAGATTTGCAAATCTCTTAAGATCAGTCTTAGGATGAAGCAGCACTGTTGCCGAATATCCGTCAAAGCATTCCACGTTCTTTTCTGTTGAAGGGTGCGCATTGACAAGAGAAACTCTGAGATCAAAGAGGTTGGAATCCTTCTTAAAAAGAGTTCCGCCCTCTATATACCCAGGCATGCACTGGACTATTTTTGGTATATATACAGATTCCATTAAGATCTCCTAAATATTGATAGAGTCCTTGGATAAAGCTCTCTTCTTTGCCGTATTGGCAATTCTGTCTATCTCCTCAAATTTATCAAAGAAAACAGAGTCGACATATACCCTGAATCCGCTTTCCTCAAAAAAAAGGCTCTTATAAGGGCCGTCAGATTCATTCCACATAGAAAGCTCCTTCCAAAACGTACGGAAGCGCTTTTTGCCATGCTTAAACTCGCAGAATACGGGAGTAAGCAGAATCCTCTTTCCAAAATTATCGCCTATTCCAATTGTCCCGCTTATGATTACGGCAAGTCCGGATATTCCGGCAGTAAAGTAAAGAATAAGCTGAGAGCCATCGCATTCAGGAACAGCCGAGCTTATTGAGAAGCTGTTTATTGCCGCAATCAGAAATATGACAATAAAGCATGTAAATAAGATAAAGAACTTGACAGGATTTGCCTTGTATTCCTTCTGAAGATCCTTTATGTCTTTTACTCTTGAAGGCCTCCTGTTTAGCATGAAAAGGTCCCCCTGACAAAAATATATTTTTTCTAAAAGTCTAATGTTCTATCCCCCTTCACTTAAATCCTTTAAAACACGCATTATAAAAGGGAAAAGATATTTTTTAAAGAATCAATAAAGCGTGTAATTTTGCACTCCCATAACATCAGGAACAGTCTTATGAACAGCTTTAATTATATTGAAACAGAAATAAAAGAAGCAGCCTCGGCAATAAAGCAGGCACTTCTTATAAAAAGCGATATAGAGAAAGCGGCTTCATGCATAACAGAGGCAATTGAAGCCGGAGGAAAAATCTTCATATGCGGAAACGGGGGAAGCGCTGCAGACGCCCAGCATATGGCTGCGGAATTTACAGGCCGATTTGAATTGGAAAGAAAAGCAATGCCTGCAATAGCCCTGTCTGTCGACACGTCAGCCCTGACATCAATCTCAAATGACTATTCCTTTGAGGATGTTTTTGCAAGACAGCTTGAGGCTCTCGGAAGAAAAGGCGATGTCCTTATAGGCATATCGACATCGGGCAATTCCAAAAACGTCCTGAGGGCATTTGAAAAGGCGTCTGAGCTGGGAATATCGACAATAGCAATGACAGGGGCATCCGCAGGCCGTTCGGAAACTGCCGCTGACATAAAGATAAAGGTACCGGCGCAAAGGACCTGCAGAATTCAGGAAGCCCATGCCGTAATAATCCACATTCTCTGCGGAATAGCGGAAAAACATTTCAGGGCGTCAGAGGAGGCAAAGGCTGAAGCCAAGCGCCTTGAAGCGGAAGCCTCCGGCCAGTCTCCAAAGCCGCTGAACATAGCAATATTCACAAACGCATACAAGCCCATAATAAGCGGAGTCGTGAACTGTATAGATCTGATGCGGAAATATCTTGAAAAGCAGGGACACAATGTATACATATTCGCTCCGGCATATAACGGATATGAGGATCCTGCTGATGAAAAGGTCTTCAGATATCCGTCCGTAAACCTTACAAACAAGGTAAAATTTCCCGTGGCAATCGCATTCTCTCCAAAAGCGGAGAAATTCCTTTCCGAAAACAGGATAGACGTTATACACTGCCATCACCCGTTCATTCTTGGAGATGAAGGGGCAAAATGGGCGGCAAAGCTTAACATACCGTTATTCTATACGTTCCATACCCAGTATGAGATGTATTCACATTATATACCTCTTCCTCAGGACCTTGTAAAAACGGTATCAAAATCGGTGGTATCGGCATTTACGAAAAAATGCTCCGTCATAATAACTCCCGGAACGGCAATAGTCGATCTTCTGAAGGAGGACTACGGAATTACCGACAATGTCGTATATATGAGGAATTCAATAGATACCGAGGCATTCAGACATCCTGACGGCTCTGCGATAAAAGAAAAATACGGCTTCAAGCCCGAAGAGAAGATTCTCATATACGTTGGCAGGATGGCTCCGGAAAAGAATCTTCCGTTCATGATAGACGCATTCAGAAAGATAAACAGCAAATGCCCTTCAAAACTTATGATAATAGGGGAAGGTCCGGAGCTTGAAAATTTCAGGAAATATGCGTCTGAGCATGATCCGGAAGGCAGAATCATATTTACGGGCAGAGTTGAGTATGCGGACATTCCGGCATATTACGGAGCGGCGGATCTTTTTATAATGACCTCGACAACGGAAGTAAAGCCTCTCGCCCTGCTTGAAGCAATGGCCGCCGGACTTCCTATAGTTGCAGTATCAGCCTGCGGAGCTTCAGATACGGTCAACGACGGCATAAACGGATATCTGACGGAAGAAGACAGGGATGCTTTTGCGGATAAGGTAATAGGGCTTCTTTCCGATAAGGACCTGCTCGAGTCAATGGGAAGGGAAGCCGAAAAAACGGCAGAAGAGTATTCCGGCGAAACCATATACGGAAAGCTCTCGGAGCTTTATGAAAGAGAAATAAACAGAAAAAGAAGGATGCACAGGTATTCAGGTCCTCTTGAAGGATAAGATGCCAAAAATCAGCTTCCTTAAGGTGGTTTATGGAATATATATTTCCGGGTCTCCTTGCGGCATCAGCAATATTTCTTGCCGTAAGGGAGAACAAGACAGAGAAAGAGCTCAGGGAAGCCTCCAAAATTCTTGAGAAAGCCGGAGGAGAGCCGTTTAAGCCCGATTACGCAAGACTGGGAAGACGATCAACAGGCATACTTCTCATGCTTATCTCGGCCGCATCAATAGCTGTTCTTATATACAGGATGAAGAGCGGGAATCTGGGACCGCAGGATCTCTATCTTCTTGCAGCAGCAGCCGGCATCATAATTCTTATAGTCCTAATCGGAGTATGGGACATAATTTCAGAAACCGGAAAGCTCAAAAGAAAAGCAGCAGAGCTCTGCAGAGAAGACTACAGTGCTCTCATGTCAGAAATTGAAAAAGCAAAAAGCAGGGAGTCAGAGAATGAATCCCGCAAAAACAGGCCTTTGGAAAACAAGGCAAAAAAAAGATATAAAAAATCCAAGGAAAAGCCATCGGTTTGACACAGCTCCTGTTTTGGAGTATAATTAACCGAAAGGTTAAACCGCATGGTTAATTCTGTAGGTATTGAAAGGCGGAAAAAATGGCATTAAGACCGATTCGTCTTATAGGAGACGATGTTTTACGCAAAAAAGCTAAAAAGGTAGAAAGGGTCAATGATTTTATAAGAACCCTTCTTGACGATATGGCCGACACAATGTACAAGCATGACGGCGTAGGCCTCGCGGGAAACCAGATAGGCGTTCTCAAGAGGGTCATAGTCGTTGATGACGGCGCAGGCCTTCTTCAGCTGGTCAATCCGGTAATAACCGAACAGAGCGGAAGCCAGACAGGCACAGAGGGATGCCTCAGCCTTCCGGACATATACGGAGACGTTGAGAGATACGATAAAATAACGGTAAAGGCTCTTGACCACAGAGGCATAAAGGTCAAAATCGAAGCTGAAGGCTATCTTGCAAGAATACTGCAGCATGAGATAGACCATCTTGAAGGAAAAGTTTTTATCGACACCGCATCAAATATACATGAAGAAAAGGCGGCTTCATCAGAGGAAATAGCAGAAGATAAAGAGAGCAATGAGGAAGCTGTCAAGGAGAAATTGTTAAGCAATCCTATTGATTGACAAATATGTGCAAATGTGTTTAAATATACTCAATAAGGTGTATTATGAACACATCTAATATCACGAATTATAAGCCAAAGGATTTTGCTGAATTATTAGGAGTTTCTGTTAAAACATTGC
>JAKSUM010000240.1 GCA_024409025.1 bacterium
GCCGACACATCCGAGAAGAATATGCCCTCAGAGAAAGGAAGGCTTCTATGCTCTCTTGCCGCTTTTTCCATCTTAGCTGCGATAGACGCATTGTCATAATTATCTTCAGATACGGCTGCGGCAAGTCTTAAAGGCGCCGAAGGATTAAAATCCTTTGAATACTCCCAAGCCTTGCGCGAAAATTCTCTCCATGACAGTCCTTTAAGGGAGTTTATTTTTGAAAGCAGTCCGGATTCCGAATCAGAAGAAATGCCAAGAATCCTGACAGAATCCTCCCAGTCGGCTTCCTTTTTGCATGAGGAGTCCTCAGCTATAACACAGTGGAAATTACTGCCTCCGAAGCCGAACGCGCTGACTCCTGCCCTTCTCGGATGCTTTCCGTCGGAAATCCATGGCCTTACGGAGTCTGAAACGTAAAATCTGCTGTTTTCATCGCAAAGCGAGGGAAGAGGCGGATTCGCCCTGATTGTAGGAGGAAGCTCCTTATAATACAGGGAGAGAGCCGCTTTTATGACTCCTGCAATTCCGGCAGCGGACTTGCAATGCCCTATCTGGCCCTTAACGCTTCCGAGCAGGCATGACGAATTTTCCGAATTTTCAAATTCACTGAACACGGCATTGAGAGATTTCAGCTCTATGGCATCTCCAACCTTTGTGCCTGTCCCATGAGCCTCTATCATTTCCACGGTATTGGGATTTATTCCGGACGAGACATATGCCCTTCTTATTGCCTTTATCTGTCCTTTTGACTGCGGAGCAAAAACAGCAGCCCCCCTGCCGTCGCTTCCGGAGCCGGTACCTTCTATTACCGCATATATCCTGTCTCCGTCACGGACTGCATCCTCGTATCGCTTAAGCATTACGATTCCGACACCCTCTCCAATGCATGTTCCGTTCCCGTCAGCTGAAAAAGGCTTTGCTTTTCCGTCTGGAGACATGGCAGGCGTCTTGCTGAAGCACATATACATGAATATGTCATTAAATGTGTCGACTCCGCCTGTCAGCATCACGTCAGCCCTTTTGGAAATAAGCTCCATATAAGCCATCTCAAGGGCTCCGAGAGAGCTGCCGCATGCAGCGTCTATTATACAGTTAACTCCGCCGAAATCAAAGTAATTGGCTATTCTGCCGGCAGCGACATTGCCAAGAAGTCCGGGAAAGGAAAGCTCCTGCCATTCAGGATATCCTGCAGCTATTCTCTTTGCCACATCGTCCGCAAGCTCCTGATCGCCGCCTGCCTCAAGCACCGACTTCTTCCACAATGGATGCCCGAGCCTTGCTCCAAGACCTATTACAAGCTCCTGAGCTCCGGTTACTCCAAGAATAACTCCTGTAGTCTCTTTAGGAAGCTCCTTACCGCCCTTGCCATATCCCGCATCATCAAGAGCGCTTTTCGCAGCAACAAGCCCGAGAATATGCGACGAGTCAATGGCTTCAAGGGAATTCGGCGTAATGCCGAACTCCATAGGATCGAAATCAAAAGGCTTTATAAATCCTCCGGTTTTGCTGTAGGTCATGTCCGGAGCCTTAGGATTTGCATCGTAATAGTCGCTTGTCTTCCAATGGGTATCGGGGATCTCCCTTATCGCATCTCTGCCGTTTTTGATCAGAGACCAGTATTTTTCCTTATTTTCACTGTCAGGGAATACGGCTCCCATACCAACGATCGCCGCTCTGCCCGATACTGTTTCAGAATAGCTCATAATACAAAAAACTCCTTAAATTTCCCAATTATAGGAAGCTCATGCTGCGCGCATAATGCCAATTTCACATAAAATTATAAATTACAGAAATTAACTCTTTCTATACGGAAGGGAAAATCCCTTTTGAACAAAGACAACATGAACGCATTAGTATATGCAGTAATAAAAGAAGGAATAAATAAAAAAGTATAGAATTACAAGCAGGTTGCAAGACACAATCGGACTCTCATAAGTTCGGAAAATATAATTTATACGGAGGCTTTAATGACAAGAAGAGTATTCAATTTTAATGCCGGTCCGGCGACACTTCCTTTCGAAGTAATAAAGAAAGCATCGGAAGCTGTCCTCGAGTACGACAATCAGGGAATGTCCCTGCTCGAAATGAGTCACAGAAGCAAACAGTATGACAAAATAAACGCTGAAGCGGAAGAAGACATGAAGAAGCTTATGGGCCTCGGCGATGATTATAAGGTTATGTTCATGGGAGGTGGCGCAAGCCTCCAGTTCACAATGGTTCCAATGAACTTCCTCCACGAAGGG
>JAKSUM010000241.1 GCA_024409025.1 bacterium
TTACAATATCTCGATGTGTTTGAGTATATTTGAACATATTTTGAGTAGCAGGTTTATTTTATGACTTTATCTGAAACGGAATTAAAATATTGTCTTATGAGAGTCAGGAGTCTTCTTCTGAAAGAGGACGACGACTGTTTTGCCGTAAAGGCGAATTGTGATTTAAAAAATATTTGCGAATCCTCTTCTAAAAGCCTAACCAATGAGTTACGGAAATCTACAGTCTCTATTATTGGTTCGTCTTGTCTTTCGCTCATAAATAAAAGCAAATTTTTAGAGGAGCTTGATAAATCGATAATAAAAAGCACTTTTGAATGTATAAAAGAAAAAATAAGGGCAGGGAAAAATATCGGACTTGAGCTGATTGACATAGCTGATAATACGAGGCTTAAGGATATGATTCATAATAGAACCAGGTCCTTGCTGCCTTTAGATGGGCTTGATGGGCTGGAGACTGTTTTTGCCTCGATGGCGCTGATTGCTCTTGAGTGTTATAACGGAGAGTTCTACAGCCATGTTGGTAATTATTTGAGTTTAAACCGTATGATGCCTCAGGGAAAATTACAGAATAAGGTACGGGAGGCTGCAAGAAAATTCTATAAAAAAGCTCAGGATAAAAGTAGGGTCATAAACACCATTGTTTCCAATGCCATAGTTCCAAAGTATTATCTTGCTGAATTTTTTAAGTTTATCCATGGTATTTATAGGGCCAACTTTGAAGAGAATATTGTTCTTGAAAGCGGTTCTGGGGATATTGTTTATAAGGATTTATACGGCTATTTTGAACAGATATACGAAGGCATAGGGAAGACACTTGATGACAGCGACAGCAATATTCTGAAGGTTAATCTCAGTGACTCTGATTTGCCCACGTCCTACACTCTTATAAAATCTACAAAGGAGCTTATGGCTGACAGTGAAAACAGGCATGCGATAATACTTCTTTCTCAGGCCATTATAAAGATTATAGATCATGCCTGTTACAACGAGGATCCATGTATAAGTAATTCTTATCTCAGGTACGGATTTGACGAATGGATGAAAACAGAGCCTTGTCTTAGAAATAAGAGCCGTATAAGGGCAGAATCATCCCGCAGCAGTTTCAGATCTGACTGGCAGCCTGAGTTTTTCTTTGATGAAGATGAAGAGGATGTTTTTCTTGTACCTCCTGCACATACCCTGAGCGGCGATTATGAAAATCCGGATGACATATATATAACCGTTACTCAGGACGGCAGTGAAATTTACCGTTCAAATAAGCATGAGAGCTTTAAGAGCGCTTTTGGCGTAAAGAGGCTTATTCATAATAAAATAATGATATCCAATCCTCTTGACAGAATCAGATATACTGTTTCGGACTGTCAGGGAAATACGCTTTATGACAGCAGGGCCCAGCTCTTTAGAAAATATATAGTCTTCGGCAGAAATGGAGGCTATGACGGCAGGGAAATCTATGATAATACGGATTATGAGGGAGTTGCAAGGATATGCTGTCTTAATAATATTCCTGATAATTGGGATATCGAGAGCGAGCATGACTGCTATATAATTGCCAAAGGAATTGCGGTTAAGGGAGGATGCATCAGTATAGGGGACGATTTCTTTAATTTTTCAAGAATGATTAAGCCCGGCATATATGGAGAAGCTATGGACGGATTCTCCATTGAATCTGACGGAGAGACCATACCTGTCTATAAGAAGACTTCATGCGTAATATTTGAAAGCCTTGAAAAGATAGCGCATCATCAGATAGTTATTGACGGAATTAGATGCAGAGAGGCTGATTTGCGGAGAAAAATAAACGAGCGAAAAGGCGTCTGTATGTACAGGATTTCTCTTGAACATCTGCATCCGGGACTTCATGAGGTCAGAATCAGCGATACTATAGGAAGAAGACATAACAGAAAGCTTTTTCCTGAAAAATTTTTCCTTGATCCCGATATAGGACAAAAGCACTACGGAAGGGGCGAGCGTTCCTATGAGATTAAGATAGAATCCTCATTTGCTGAAGCCAGACGTGCTCAGACTATAGAAATATCCGACCTTGACAGAGCCATTATAACAGAATTTGAGATTGACGGCAGAAAGCTGATCTATCATATTCCTTTCAGGTTTAAAATGTACCGTCTGATTGATGGAACTGATGCTTCATGGAGAACATATGAAGAGGATATAAGGAAAAGCGATCTTACAATCCGGTCACGCATACAGCTCTGCGGA
>JAKSUM010000242.1 GCA_024409025.1 bacterium
AGCACAGACAATCCAAAAGAATTCGCAAGACAGAATGCCTGCCAAAAGGCTGCCGCAGCTGCAGCCATATCCGATGCCGGCTCACTCATAATCGGAGCAGATACAATTGTCGTATGCGACGGAAGAATAATGGGAAAGCCTGCAGACAAATCCGAAGCATGCGAAATGCTTTCCTTCCTCTCAGGAAAGATCCATGAGGTAATAACTGGAGTAGCCGTTCTGGAAAAGGATACCGGCCGTATAGAATCAGCTGCCGAGTCGACCGAGGTATCATTCAAAAATCTGACAGAAGCAGAAATAAGGGAATATGCGGAATCAGGAGAGCCTCTCGGCAAGGCCGGAGCCTATGCAATACAGGGCAAAGGCTCCATTTTCATTCCTTCTATTAAAGGCTGCTTTTTCAACGTAGTGGGCCTGCCTCTTTTCAGAACCAAAGAGCTGCTGTCCAAATTTCCGGAGAAATAATGGAAAATATTCTGACGCTTCCCTTCATCAAACGTTTTTCAAGCGACATTGCAATAGATCTTGGGAGTGAAAATTCACGAATATCAAGCGATACTTCAACAGCAAAATATTCGGAATCCTCGCTTGTGGCATATGACAAGACAAAAAGCAGGACAATAGCTGTCGGAGATCAGGCAAAAAAAATGCTTGGAAGAACGCCTCCAAACATAAAAATAATACCGCCAATAAAAAACGGCGCAGTAGGCAATCTGGAAAGAGGATGCGAAATAATAGAGCTTCTGCTTAAACGCCTAAAAAACAAATCCATGATAAAACCGAGATTCATGGCGGCAATGCCTGAAGACAGCAACGAGCTTGAGAGAAGAAGCGTCTTTGAGGCGCTGAGGCTAAGCGGCTCAAGGATAACCTATCTTATACAGGATATCATAGCGGCTGCCGTAGGCTCGGATATCCCCGTAATGGAAGCAAATGGCGGAATAATAGCGGACCTCGGGTCAACATCATCGAGAATAGCCATAATATCCCTAGGAGGCATAGTCGAAATAAAAAAGACAAACTCCGCAGGAGAATCCATGACAAAGGATATAATATCAGCCCTTCTTAAAAGACATGGGCTTGTAATAGGGGATCTTACAGCCGAAAAGATAAAAAAGCAGCTTGGCAGCGCGGTTAAGCCTGACCAGAATGAGTCAATCAAAGTCCGAGGAAGAGGAGCAAACAGCGGCCTTCCGGAAGAGGCAGCCTTCACATCCGAAGAAGCATACGAAGCTCTTTATGACTCTCTAAGCAAGATAACCGAGACAATAAGAAGCTGCATAGAAAGCTCTCCACATGGGCTTATTACGGACGTAATAGAAAAAGGAATTGTCATATGCGGCGGAATTGCCCATATGAGGGGACTTGACAGAATGATTTCATCCAGGCTTAACATTAAATGCAGAATAGCTCCTGAACCTTCATTCGCCGTTCTAAACGGCATGAAAAAGATAATGGCGTCTCCGCAGCTGATGAAATTTTTCTTTGAAAACTCAAACGACAGGATAGGCGAGACGGTCTGACAAGTGAATCGCAATAAAGATAAGACAAAAAAATACGCAATAATAGCCATTTCAATCATAATGGCCGCTATTATCGCATCAATTTTCGCCAATCAGATAAGAACGGCAAGATCCGCATGTCTTTCTCCTGCGGAAAAGGCAACAGCCGGAACAGGTAAAAGCATAAGCTCATGCGCAAAAAGCATTCCCGAGCTTCTGTCCGCAGCCGAAGACAATAAAAAGCTTAAGGCTGAAAACGAGCGCCTGAAACGTGAAATAACTGATCTGAAAATATGCAGAAGCGAAAACATAAAGCTAAGGGCCCTGTTGGAACTCAAAAAGAAAAGCCAGCAAAAATCAATAGCCGCAGAAATATGCGGCAGGGATTCCGAAAGCTGGTTTTTCAGATTTGAAATAAACAAGGGAAGCAAGGACGGCGTAAAAAAACAGATGATAGCAATGTCTGACAAAGGCCTTGTCGGAAAGGTTACGGCAGTATATCCGAGAACATCCCTTGTAAGAACAATCCTGCATAAAAACAGCATGATTCCCGCATATGCGGTTGAAGCGGGAGCATTTGCAATGCTCTCCGGAGAAGGCGGAGGAAAGGCTGTCCTAAGGTACATATACAACTCATCGCTTATAGACAGCGGACAGCTTGTCGTCACGTCAGGACTGGGCGACATATATCCGAGAGGCATACCGATAGGAATAAC
>JAKSUM010000243.1 GCA_024409025.1 bacterium
ATCGATAATCTCTGGCACCATCCATAATTTCAGTCTTGGAAATGCGTTTCATCAACCGATAGCAGCATCTTGCAAAGAAGCTTCTGATGGGGGGCTCTCCCTTTCTGCTGACATGCCCGATGCAGGCGGCCGGAACACCCTCGGAATTCATCCTGCGGACAATCTCCTCCTGCTCGCTCTCAGGAACGAAAATAGCGAGGCCTCCGGAGGTCTGGGGATCAAACATCATCATATACGTAATCTCGCCAGCTTCGGAATCAATAGGCATACAGGATACATGAGGAGAATAAAAATCACGGTTTCTATAGAGTCCTGCAGGCATCAGCCCCATAGATGCAAGCTCAGGGGCGCCTTCAAGGACAGGGACTGCGGACATATCAACATCAATCCTGCATCCGCTGCAGACAGCACATTCATACAGATGCCCGAACAGGCTGAAGCCTGTTATGTCAGTGCATGCGGAAACATGAAATGATGACATTATTTCAGACGCCCTCCTGTTAAGGAATGCCATATTGTCAGTCATAAGCCTTATCTGGCGTTCAGACGCCATTCCGGCTTTAGACGCAGTGGAAACAACGCCCGCCCCTATTGGCTTGGTCAATATAACGGCGTCCCCTACTGAAGCTCCGCCCTTTCTCTTTATGCATGAAGGCTCTGCCGTTCCCGTAACGGCAAGTCCGTACTTTACAGACTCGTCAAAAAGGGAATGACCTCCTGCAAGCACGCATTCAGCCTCCTTCAGGGCGGCTGCTGCGGCAGCGATTATTTCCTTGGCATATTCTTGCCCTATCTTCCCGACAGGGAAGCAGAATATATTAAGGGCAGTAACCGGCCTGCCTCCCATCGCATATATGTCGCTGAGGGAATTGGCAGCCGCAATCCTTCCGAAAAGGAAGGGATCGTCCACCATGGGAGGGAAAAAATCGACAGTCTGTATAATTGCGCAATCATCGCTTATAAGAAAAACTCCGGCATCATCAGGAGAATCCATGCCGACAATAAGCCTGTCGTTTTTTGGAAAGCTTATGCCGCACATAATCCGCCTAAGATCCGAAGGGCCTATCTTGCAGCTGCATCCTCCGCCCATAACCCCGTCAGTCAGGATTCCCATACAAAGCACCGTCCTATCAGCCTTCATTGACATAATTTTAATATAAATATCTGAATAATATTAGCACAATTTTTAAAAACTGTAAAGAAAAAAAAATTATCTCAAAGTATTGACAGACATAAAAAAATGTAGTAAGATAATTAAGCCGCAGACAGCAGGAACACTTTCAAGTGTTTAATATTCATCCTGCCGAGGTAAGTGTATGATTTGAAAACCAATGACTGCCTTGCTTAAATGCGGAGCAGTTTTTTTTTATACATTTGGAAAGGAGGTGAAACCTTTTGAAGGGTACACATAAAGAGCTAATGGTCAAGAAGGGCGCCATACTCGACGAACTCAGAGAAAAAGTCGCAAAGGCCAGCGTCATCATTCTTGCCGATTACATAGGCACCGAAAAAGGTTTGAGCGTAAAGGACATTTCTGAACTCAGAAATGCAGTAAGAAAACAGGACGCGGAATTTAAGATTGCTAAGAACACTCTTATAGCCAAGGTTCTCAAAGAAAACGGAATTGAGGGTCTGGACAATCTCCTCGAACGTCCTACAGCCATATATTTCGGATATGGCGATCCGGTAGCGGCAACAAAGGCTATCGTAGAATTCGCAAAGACCAAAAAGAGCAAATCAAATCCTGAAGGTCTCCCGGTTCTCAAGGGCGGAAGATTTGAAGGCGAAACACTTGATATGGCCGGAGTCAGAAGGCTTGCTACAATGCCTTCCAGAGACGAAGTTCTCGCACAGCTTCTTTCTCTTATCAATACTCCTGCAAGAAATGTTATGGGTATCGCCCAGGCAGCTGGCCGCGACATTCTCAGCATTGTCGACCAGTACAGCAAAAAGGAAGCGTAATAACGGATTATTTCCGTATTCTTGTCAGGCAGTCCTGACTAAAAGCATAATCAAAAATCAACGGAGGATTTTAATATAATGGCTAACAAAGAAGAACTCGTAGAAGCAATCGCATCCCTTACCCTTATGGAAGCAGCCGAACTCGTAAAGGCTCTCGAAGACAAGCTCGGAATCAAGGCATCCGCTCCTATGGCTATGGCAGTAGCAGCTCCCGCAGCA
>JAKSUM010000244.1 GCA_024409025.1 bacterium
CTTACAATATCTCGATGTGTTTGAGTATATTTGAACATATTTTGAGTAGCAGTTTAGCATGTCTAATATGATAGGTTCCGTAGGATTTAATCCTGCATCTTATCCTGTTGCCGAAACAAGGACAGAGGCAATGCCAAAGGCTGAAAGACAGCCTGAGACTGCTTCTGACAGCGTTTCCATAGGGTGTGATCGCGCAGAGGCAATGCCTAAAAAGAAATGGACAGTGCTTCTGTATTCCGCAGCTGACAACAATCTTGAGACATCGCTTGTAAAGGATGTCGCAGAGCTTGAGTCTGTCGGCTCTTCAGATCAGATGAACCTTGTCGTCCAGCTCGACAGAGGTAAAAATCCCAGCTCGATAAGTGGAGGATGGAAAGGCTGCAAGCGTTTTTATCTTAATCAGGATAATGACAAGAATAAAATCAATTCTCCTGCTCTTGCTGACCTTGGCAATGTCAATATGTCCGATCCTAAAGTCCTTTCCGACTTCATACAGTGGGGAATGAAGGAATATCCGGCAGAAAACTATATTCTTATAATGTCCGACCACGGCGCAGGTTGGCCTGGAGCTCTTCAGGATGTGTCTCATAATGACTTCGCTTCGACTCCTGCCCTCAGAGAAGGAATCGAGGACGCCGAAAAAAAGACCGGACAGAAGATTAACATTATAGGCTTTGACGCATGTCTGATGGCATCTACCGAGGTGGCTTATGAATTGGCTGAAGCCGGAGATTATATGGTCGCTTCACAGAATGTTGAAGGCGGAGATGGCTGGCCTTATTCCAAAATTTTCTCCGGAGATACCGCTAAGGCATTAAAGGGCGCTCTCGAGCAGAAATTTGACGTGTCTCCCGAAGAGGTTGCAAAGAAGATGGTCAATGATTCATACGGCTTCCCGAGCATAACGACTCTTGCCGCTATGGATCTCAGTAAAATGAAGGATCTTGCCGCAGCGACAGACAGAATGGCTGAAGTAATAATGCAGTCTCCTCATGACAGGGGAACGCTCAGATCCATGGCGGCTAAGACAAAATCATGGGAAGGCTTCAGGGATCAGTATGATTTTGCTGACAAGATTATAGCAAATCCAAAGATTAATAATCCGGAGCTTAAGGAAGCGGCAAAGGCAATGCAGAAGGCCCTCAGCGAAGTAATCATAGCCGAGCAGCATGAGATTGATGAAGAGGACGGCGCGCATGGCCTCAGTCTTGAAATTTCAACTGGCGGAGTAAAGCAGGAAGGCTATGCTGATCTGAAATTTGCAAAGGATACCAGATGGGACGAAGCCATGAAGTGGCTTGGCAAAAATAAAAATAAATAAGCAAAAAAATCCTTCTCATAATTGAGAAGGATTTTTTCATATGCATGCCATCTCTTTCCTTATTGCTTCAAGCACTGCCGCTGCCCCTTCGATTCTTGCCAGATCGGGATATCTTGCGTTCTGCTCGTCATTTCGTGATTCCTCGGCAAGAGATGCCGCCTTTTCAAGATCCTTAAGCGTACCCGCTCCTTTCCAGTAACATAGCGCCAGACCGAGCTTTCCTAAAGGATAGCCGCTTTTTGCTGATTTTTCCAGCCACATAAAAGAGGATTTGTAATCGGGCTTTACCATGCCCTCTCCATTGTAGCAGCACATTCCGTATTCATACTGTGCTTCCTTTTTGCCTCCTTCAGCCGCTTTTCTGAACAGATATGAGGCTTTTTTTATGTCTTCATCTACTCCGTTACCTTTCCAATAAAGAAAAGCCAAGGTATAGCAGGCGTCAATATTACCCTTTTCTGCCGCCTGTTTAAGATATTCGGTGCCTTGTATGAATGTTTTCTCGTCGTATTTTGATGAGCACATTATGTCGCCAGTCAGAAACATTGATTCGATGTCGCCTTTGTCGGCCGCCGCTCTTAAAAAGCGGAGTGCTTTTTGGGGATTTGTTTTCGCGTATTTTCTGCCTGCATTTTTCAGGGATTCAAGATCTCCCTTTTCTGCTGCCTTTTCGAGCCAATTCTCCGCTTCTGCCCAATTGCCTTCGGCAGCATAAAGGGAGCTCATTTCCGCCGCTGTTTCCGGATCATACTGGACTTCGAGAGATTTCCTTATCCAGCGTATTCCCTCTTCAGGATTTTTTGGTACGCC
>JAKSUM010000245.1 GCA_024409025.1 bacterium
CCCGTGGTGTGACCCGCTTTGTTACCGACAATGCGTTGCAGCAGCTTCAGGAACGTGTAGCTCAACATCGCAAGGATTTCAGCATACCCGTGATAGGCATTTCGGGCAGTATCATGAAGACTGTCCTCAAGGACAACCTTGTGCGCCTCCTGCACGAGGATTACGCCATCTGCGCTACCCCAGGTTCATGGAACAGCCAGATAGGTGTACCTCTGAGCGTGTGGGAGATGTCGGAGGAGCATACCCTTTTTCCGCAAGCGTATGAGCCGAGATTTTCCGGCTTTATCCTGTCACCGTTTTCCATAATGGCATATTCGCCGTCGAATATGACGAAAATATCATTTCCAGACGATATACCTGAATTTTCTGTAAATCCCGGAGACAGCTTTGGAGATGATATTTTTATGTCCGGAAAAAGTTTGCCGAGCATCTTGTCCATGCCCAGTCTCTTTAAGAATTCCGCAAGCTTGTCGGAATCTATTTCGCCTGATTTCATGTCTTCTGTGATTTCGGCAGGCAGATCTGTCTTTATTTCCGCAAGCTTTCTGCTCATAAGTATCGATTCCTTTGAAGCCTCTATAAGCTTGGCAGTCCTGCCTTTTATCATATGAATGGAATTGATTGCGTTTTCCGCCGACCCGAAATCTGCAATGATTTGCTTTGCCGTTTTGTCCCCTATGCCCTTGCCTCCTGGAATATTGTCGGAAGAATCTCCTGCAAGCGCGTTGTGCTCTATTATGCCTTTTGGGGGAAAGCCGTATTCATATTCGACCTCATTCTCTCCATAATAGTCAAAATCGCTTGTCCCTTTTTTTAGCTTCATGACCTTGATTGTGGGAGATACGAGCTGGAGGAGATCCATATCCGAGCTTGCTATGACGCAGTTGATATTATGTTTCTCGGCGCTTTTTGCCAGAGAGCCTATTGCATCGTCCGCCTCCCAGCCTTTGAATGATATTACCGGAATTTTAAGTATGTCCATAAGCTCATATATGAGCTCCATCTGCGATATAAGGTCTTCAGGCATTTTGTCCCTGTTTGACTTATATCCCTGATATATGCCGATTCGATTATCGGGTCTTTCCCTGTCGAATGCTGCCGCTATATATTCTGGCTCTGTTTCTTTTATTATTCTGAGGAGCATGCTTAAAAAGCCGTTGACAGCTCCTGTCCTGACTCCGTTCGGAGCTGAGAGAGCCGGCATTCCGTAATATGCCCTGTATGATATGGAATGACCGTCTATTATGAGAAGATTGCCGCTTCCCTCGTAATCTGCTATTCTCATATTGAAAAATTATGCCCCCTTGTTTTATTATTCTGAAAGATTTTTTCTTTCGTCCCTGCCTTCCTTCTTTTTACGCTTCCATTTCTTTCGCAAAACGCTTTTGATGAGCAGGAAAAATAAGTAAAAAGATAAAAAATTCTTTTTAGCATAAAAATTGGAGACCATAACATGGACAGCATACAATCCTCTCTTTCTTCCCTTGAAAAAGCGGTTGCGGAGAACCCTAATGATTCGGAGCTTCTTCTTAAGCTTGCTTCCCTATATGTAAAGAGCGATTCTCTTAAGAACGCTGTGTCGGCTCTTGAAAAGTCTCTTGAGCTTAATGCGTCGCTTTATGCGGCCCGTTATCTTTTGGCTTGTGCCTACTCTCGCGGAAATGCGTTTGCTTATGCTTTCAGGGAATTTCAGAAAATTGTTGACGAGGACGGGGACTTCTGCTTTGACAGGATAGATTTCTCGTCTCTTCCTGACTGCTCGTCTGCGTCAAAGGCTTGGGAAAGCTATGGATTTTCTGAAGGCAATTCTCCAGACAGGCTCTTTTCTGCCGGCTTTGCGCTTTTTGCGATGAATGAGAAAGAGAAGTCGCTTGGATTTTTCAAACGCTGTATGTCACTTAATCCGAAATACGGTTCTGTTAATTTTTTTGCAGCCCTTGTCGCATATGATATGGAGGATTATTCTTCGGCATGGAATTATTTTCAGCAGGACGCGTCTGTCAGGCCTCAGTCTGCAAGTACTCTGTATTATCTTGGAATGGTTTGCATGAAAAGAGGCAATTTTAAGCAGGCTCTGCCCTTTTTTCAGAAGGCGATAAGTATTAAGAACG
>JAKSUM010000246.1 GCA_024409025.1 bacterium
GTGTCTTTTCCGCTTCTCTTCTGTAGAGCCTGCTATAAAACTCTTCCGCACTGTCTTCCGCTTTTTTTATCACTTCTTTTTACCTGCTATATCATATAGGCCGGTATGAGTGACTTCCATATGCATGATTTCTCCAGCTGATGGGATATAGCCCTCCGGAAGCTCGATAAGGGCCAGAGCGTCCACTTCCGGAGCATCCCATTTCGTTCTTCCGAGCCATGCATTGCCTGTGCCAAGGCTTCTGTTTCCGAACTGCATTACGAAATCTCTCATCTTGTTTCTTGCAAACGGACTTTCTGCCATAACCTCGATTGTTTTTCCCTTAAGCCTTGATGTAATGTCGGCTGATATTTTCTGCTGGAGGCGCATTATTCTGGCGGATCTTCTGCGCTTTACGATTTCGCTTACCTTGCCGTCATAGCCGTATGCGGCGGTACCTTCCTCGTCAGAATACTCAAAGAAGCCAGCTCTGTTTATTTTTGCTTTTTCGATGAAGTCTTCAAGTTCCTCGAATTCCTCATCTGTCTCTCCAGGGAATCCGACAATGAATGTGGATCTTATCGCCGCATCAGGAAGTTCTTCCCTTATTTTTGCTATGAGATCAAGATATTCGCTTCCGCATCCCGGCCTTTTCATTCTTCTGAGCACGCTTTGAGAGGCATGCTGCATCGGTATGTCAAGATATGGGACTGTTTTTGCCGATGATTTCATATAGCTGAGAAGATCCTTAGGCATTGAAAACGGATTTATGTAAAGTAGCCTGATCCATTCAGGGCCTTTTATTTTCTCAAGCTCTTCAAGAAGCGTGACAAGCATATGCCTTTTTTCAAGATCAATGCCGTAAAGGCCTGTATCCTGAGCAATTATTCCGCATTCCCTTACTCCTTTTTCTGCGAGCTCGTTTGCTTCCTTCAGGATATCTTCAATAGTTCTGCTTCTGTAATTGTTGCCCCTTATCATAGGAATGGCGCAGTATGCGCACTTATGGGAGCATCCGTCAGAAATCTTCAGCCAAGCTCTGTGAGGAGGGGTCGTAAGCCTTCTTCCGCTGTATGTTTCATAGGCAGAAGGTATTATGGCTGTGGATATCATGCTTCCGTTTTCTGCTTTTTCCAGACGCTCTGCTATTCCTTCAAAGCCTCCTATGCCGAACCATCCGTCAACAGCCGGAAATTCTGATGCGACGCTTTCCGAATATCGCTTTGCATAGCAGCCTCCGACAAATACTTTAAAGCCGTATCTTTTTTTCTTTGCCGTGAATTCAGATATTACGCTTCTTGCCTCTTCCTTTGCAGGGCCTATGAATGCGCATGTCATGATTATGACCGCATCTGCGTTTGATTCGTCGTTTGTCAGCTCATGGCCGCTTTTTTCAAAATCTTTTATTATTGTCTCAGCATCCACAAGGTTTTTGTGGCAGCCTAAACTCACCATATAGAATTTCATTTGTTTTCTTTCGTTATAGAGAAGTTTGTTATCTTTGATGTGATTTCGCTCTCAATTTTTCCGTCTTTTTCTATGGAACAGGAGCTTTTTACGAGGCCGCAGTCCATACAGAACCATTTTGATTCCCTTATTACGCGTCCTCCGGCATTGATTGTCGAATCAACTCTTGTTGCCACTATATAAGGATCTTTTGATACTATGTCCGCTTTAGTCTGTTTGAATGACGCCTTTCCTTTTCCAAAGCTTCCTTCGCCTTCCCAATTCCATTCGTCCTTATCGTAATTTTCGGAAGGGAGTATCATCATTGGAGGATTGAAAGTCATGTCCTTCCCGTTGTAGGAGACCTTGGCAAGGCTTATGTTTTCCCCGTCCATTATGTAATATTCCGTTTTCAGCTTGTCCGATGAATTAACGGAATATGATATAAGCCTGTATTCCTTGCCGCCTTCTTTTTTTACGGATGATTTGGCCTCTGTCTGTATGATTTCTGAGGCATCTGTACCGGCATGAGACTTTGATTCGGTCTGATATATCCATTCAGAACCAGCATTCATGGGATAGAATTTATTTGACGGACTCTTCTCACTGCATCCTGCAGCAAGGAATATAGCCGCTGCCGTTCTAAGTGCCGCTGCTTTTCTCATATTTAGCCTTCCTT
>JAKSUM010000247.1 GCA_024409025.1 bacterium
AAGTCTGTGAATAATAATATAAAAGTGTTTGCTGTCGAGCCGGATTCTTCTCCAGTGCTTTCCGGAGGTCAGTCAGGTTCCCATAAGATTCAGGGCATTGGAGCCGGATTTGTTCCTGAGATACTTGACAGAGCTGTTTATGATGAAGTAATAAGGATTACCGATTCCGAGGCCTTTGAAGGCGCGAAAAGGCTTGGCAGGCATGAAGGAATCCTTGTCGGTATTTCTTCCGGCGCTGCGTTTGCTGCTGCGGAAAAGCTTGCTAATAGACCTGAAAATAATGGCAGGATTATAGTTGTTATATTTCCTGACACGGGCGAAAGATATCTTTCGACCTCTGTTTTTGACTGAAAATGAGCTTATCATGTGTGCGGTAACCTTACTTGCTTTAGCTGTTCGGATATAAGGTACAGCTGACGAATTAGAAAAAATTTATTTTAATTGATATGGTGAAAATATGAAAGACAAATTTTATAAGCGGATACTTACTATACAGGATATTTCATGCGTGGGACAGTGCTCCCTGACTGTTGCATTGCCTATTCTTTCGGCTTGCGGACTTGAGACTGCTGTTCTGCCGTCAGCCGTGCTTTCTACCCATACGGCAGGATTCAACGGATATACCTTCAGGGATTTGACAGAGGATATTCCTGACATTGCCGAGCATTGGCGCAGTGAAGGGATTTCTTTTGATTCCGTATATACCGGATATCTTGGAAGCTCCAAGCAGATTGAATATGTAAAGGGCATAATATCTTCTCTTATGCGTGAAGGCGGCATAAGTATTGTGGATCCGGCAATGGCTGACAATGGGAAGCTTTATCCTGCATTTGACAGTGAGTATGTCCGGAATATGAAGAGTCTTGCTTTCAGTGCGGATGTAATCGTACCTAATATTACAGAAGCCTGCATGCTCGCCGATTATGAATATCTGGAAAAATATGATGAGCCATATATAAGGAAATTACTTGAAAAGCTTTCTGAGCTCGGAGCCTCTAAGATTGTCCTTACGGGAGTCGGCTTTAAGGAAGGAAAAACAGGCGTTGCCGTGATGGAAGACGGCGTGTATTCCTATTATGAGCATGAAAGGATTGCAGACGGATGCCATGGTACGGGAGATGTTTATGCTTCTGCTTTTGTTGGTGCCCTGCTTTCCGGCAAAAACATTTATGATTCCGCTTCTCTTGCAGCCGATTATACTGTTTTGTGCATTAGGAATACTTCAGGAGATTCATCCCACTGGTATGGGGTAAAGTTTGAGCCGGAGCTTTCTTATTTGATAGCCAGGTGCAGACAATAGTTTTTCTGTATTAGGAAAAGGCGCTGAGAGGCGTCTTTTTTTTTAGGGCTTAAACCGTAATAGTAAAAAATTAAGTTCATAATTTAGAGCCTGATCACAAGCTTCAGATTTCTTTTCCATATTTGGATGATGTCATATTTATATGGTGGAATTTGTTTATTGTAAATATTGACATTTATTTATATAAAATATATAATAAACAAAAACAGAAAGGAAAAACATTTTATGGGCTATAGGGAAGATGTCAGGACCGTAAAGGCATTAGCTGACGAAAACAGGCTTACTATTCTCAGAATGCTGCAGAGCGGGGAAAAATGCGCATCGGCTATTCTTGAGGAGCTTAATATAACCCAGCCCACGCGTTCGCATCATATGAAAACTCTTTGTGATGCCGGAATTGCGGATTGGTATAAGGAAGGCAAATGGGGTAAGTATTCCCTTCCGAATCAGGGAAGCATGAATTTAAGAAATCTTGTTGCAAAATATACTCTTACTGAAAAATATGGAATTCAATAATTTATTTGGAGGGATTTTATAATGGGAATGACTGGTCTTCAGATTTATAAGCTTCTTCCCAAGACTAATTGTAAGAAATGCGGTTATTCCGCTTGTCTTGCTTATGGAATGGCTCTTGCTGCTGGGAAGACTGATGCCGGCAAATGCCCCGATATGTCTGAAAAGCTCAGATCTCAGATTGAGGAGTCTTCTCTTGCCCCTGTAAGGGAATCCGTTTTTGGCAATGCTC
>JAKSUM010000248.1 GCA_024409025.1 bacterium
AGAAAATAGCAGCTTGCGCCTATTTGCTGAGCTCCTCCTGTTGCCATAAAATATATGTCTTTAGCCATGTTCTGCTCCTTTCGAGATTTTATTTGCTTTTAATGCTGTTATAAGAAGTTGTATTGAGAAAACCTCCTGATGAATATAGTATAAAATAAGGTATGCTTAAATTTTTGAGCATAGAA
This sequence comes from bacterium, assembly GCA_024409025.1. Lineage (GTDB taxonomy): Bacteria > Vulcanimicrobiota > CADAWZ01 > CADAWZ01 > CADAWZ01 > JAKSUM01. The sequence continues at coordinate 186 of JAKSUM010000248.1, forward strand.
AAAAATAATAAAAAAAAACAGCCGTAAAAAACGGCTGTTTTTTTTTATTATTTTTGATTTGCCTTTTCTATATATTCATCTATTGCTTTTAGGAACTCTTCAGGACTGACATCCGGTATGCTGCTTCCTATTGCCTTGTCAATGGCAGCCTCGCTCATTCTTATGTCATATAAGGAGGCAAGATACAGCTTTCTCGTGTTATTGAGATAATCGATTGCGTTGTTCAGCTCTATGATGGTGCTTACGCCTGATTTATATCTCAGATACGACAGCCTGTAATTCTGAAGTGCTGTCTCCACTGAAGAATATGCCGTTTCGCTGCGTTTCTGTGCAGCCGCCATCTGTATGGCCGAAGCTCTTGCCGCTTCCTCTGCCGCGATTTTCACTGCTTCTTTTGCGTCAAGAGCCTGCATTGCCAGCGCTTTCTGCTCTTCTGCATACGCTTTTGATTCAGTATTCTTTAGGAGAGGTATTTTTAGCTGGAAGTTTACGCTCCATGACGTATCGTTTGCAGACCATTTTGTCTTTCCTCCCCAAGATGCGTTTGCCGAAAATTGAGGAAGCCTGTCCGTCAGGTATGATGAAGCCATGTTCAGGGCAGCTCTGTTCATGTATTCATAGTAGCCTATCATGGGATTGCATAGTTCTGCCTCTTGTCTTAGCTGCTCTATGCTTTGTCTAGGTTTTGCAGGTTCTGTAAGAAGATCCTTCATCTTTTTTATCTTGTAGTTATTGGGATCCATTCCCATTTCGCTTATGAGGCCTGTATACGCATTGAGGCAGCTTGCCTGAGATTCCGTCAGATTGATTTCTGATGTCTTGACAAGTATTTCTGCCTGTGTTACGTCTATTTTGGCTTTAGAACCTGTTGAATAGAAGCCTTGGGCTATCTGGAGATTATCCCTTGTCTTTATGAGATCGTCTTCACATATGCACATTAGTATGTAGGAGTACAGAAGCCTGTAATATGCTGATGAGACTTTATAGGCTTTTTCGTTCCAAGCCTGAAGAAATGAATATCTTGCCGCCATCAGGCTGTCACCTGCCGCCTTGCAAAGCAGGCTTCTTTTTCCTGAATCATATATAAGGTATGATATTTCGCCGGTTATTGAGTTGTTCCAGTAATGATCCGTAAGAGCCGGAATTCCTGCATCTGAGCGAAGAAGAATTATGTTTGCTTCCGGAATATAAAGGCTGAGCGACTGCCTGAGCTTTGCCTCATACTGCTGGACCTCATGGGCAGCCCGCATTATTTCAGGGCTGTTCAGATATGCTGTTTTAAGGCATTCTTCCAATGTCGTGTCATTGTCTGATATACAGAAGCTGTAATCAGGCAGTACTGTATCGTTCAGAAATGATTTTTCGCCTTTCCTGTCAGAGTATGATTCGCCAAGCTTGAGCTCGCGCACCTCTATCCAAGGAATGCTGTACTGGCGCACCTTGTTTATAATTTCGGGATTTGTCGGTACTGTCAAATCTATTCTGATGTTATTTGACTCTGCTTTGCATGCCGGTGAAAAAATGGCGAGAAGAAGGGCAATCGTAAAAACGACGCTTTTATTTATAAAGTCAGTTGTCTTCATTGTTGCCTCCTTCCTGATTTTGTTCCGATTGTTCCTTATCTTCCTTTTTTTCTTCAGGCTTCTTAAGGATCTTGCTTATGAATGAGAATATTCCTTTATCCTGCTTCTCTTGCTGTTCCTGCTGTTCCTCGGCCTCTTCTTTTTC
>JAKSUM010000249.1 GCA_024409025.1 bacterium
GGGGCTGAGAAGCCTGAGGAGTATGTTGTTGCATCGGGAGAGTCCCATTCCGTAAGGGAATTCTGCTCTGCAGCGTTTAAGACTGCCGGATTTAAGCTTGAATGGGAAGGGAGCGGAGTCGGAGAAAAAGGCATTGATTCTGATAGCGGAAAGATTCTTGTTCAGGTAAATCCTGAATTTTTCAGACCGATAGACACTAATTCCTATATAGGGAATCCTTCTAAAGCTGAATATAAGCTGGGATGGAAGAGGAGCGTTTCGTTTGAAGACATGGTCGCAAAAATGACTGAACACGATATTGCGGAGGTATGCAGATAATGAAGGCTATTATAATGGCAGGCGGAAGCGGCACTAGGCTCTGGCCTCTCAGCAGGAGCAAATGCCCCAAACAGTTCTTGAGGCTCAACGGTATGGAGAAATCCATATTCCAGCTTACTATGCTCCGCTGCCTGTGTTTCTGTGGCATAGACGATATTTATATCGTGACAAATAAGGATTACAGATTCCTTATTTCCGGACAGATAGAGGAGCTCGGTTATCAGGCTCCCGAGGAAAATATTCTGCTTGAGCCAGTCGGGAGAAACACACTTCCTGCAATATATTACGGCGTCAAGGCTATCCAGAAAAAAGGTGATGATGTTACTGCCGTTTTTTCGAGCGATCACCTGATCGGAGAACAGGATAAGTTTGTTTCCTATATAAAGTCCGGAGAAAAGCTTGCCGAGAATTATCTTATAACTTTTGGCATGAAGCCCACATTCCCTGAGACCGGATACGGTTACATAAAGCCCGGAGAAAAGCTTGAGACGGGCTGTAAGGTCGCTGAATTCAAGGAAAAGCCGGATTTTGAGACGGCTGAAAAATATGTTGATGAGGGCTATCTTTGGAATTGCGGAATATTCATGTTCAGGACTGATGTTTTCGAAGGTGAAGTTAAAAGGCTTGCTCCTGAGGTTTATGAGGCGTTCAAAGCCGATACGGTGGAGGAATGTTTCTCAAGAGTGCCTAAGATTTCTGTCGATTACGGCGTTATGGAAAAATCCGATAAGGTTGCCGTTATAGGATTGGACGTTCCATGGAATGATCTTGGCAGCTTCGCCAGCTTCTATGACGAGTATGAGTCAAATAAGGATGATAAAGGAAATGTCACTTTCGGAGATGACATTCTTATTAATGCTGAAAACAACCTTATTTATTCGGAAGGCAAGAAGGCTATTGCCGCAATTGGAGTTAAGGATCTTGTTGTTGTCGATCAGGATGACGCTCTTCTCATATGCCATAAGGACGAGACTCAGCTTGTAAAGGAAGCTGTTGACGAGCTAAAAAAGAGGAATGATCAGAGGGCATTTTTCCACAGGACGGAATACAGGCCTTGGGGATCGTTCACGATTCTTGAGGAAGTCGGAGGATACAAGATTAAGAGACTTACCGTTCTCCCTGGTAAAAAGCTCAGCTATCAGATGCATTACCATAGGAGCGAGCACTGGATTGTTGTTAACGGCACTGCTAACGTGACTATTGACGGGACTGAAAGGCTTGTAAAAAGCGGAGAGAGCATTTTCGTGGAAGCCGGTCAGAAGCACAGGCTTGAAAATCCCGGAAAGCTCCTGCTTGAAGTTATTGAGGTCCAGTCCGGAGCTTATCTTGGAGAGGATGATATAGTCAGATTCCAGGACGATTTTAACAGGATATAGCAAAAAAGCCTGCCCATTGCTATGGCAGGCTTTTTTTTGTTCTGCTTTCATGGTATAATTGTAAAGTCGGAGGTGTTTATGAAGAGAAATTATAAAGACAGCATATTCAGATTTG
>JAKSUM010000025.1 GCA_024409025.1 bacterium
AAAAGATCCCTTGGAGAACATTCCCTAAAATTCCTCGATGTCAAGGGAAGAAGAAAGCATCTTTACAGCACATGGAAAAAAATAACCGAGAGAAATAAGGATTTTTCCGAGATATACGATCTCTTCGCAATAAGAATCATCGTACAGGATATAAAGGACTGCTACGGCGTGTTAGGCGTGATACATGGACTTTGGATTCCCATGGAGGACAGGGTAAAGGACTATATATCCAAGCCCAAGTCAAATGGCTATAAATCAATACATACAACAGTCTATGTTGAAGGCGAGCCGATGGAAATACAGATCAGAACGCTCGAAATGCATATGGTCAATGAATTCGGACCGGCCGCCCACTGGGCATACAAGGAGCACAGGGACATGAACCGCAAGGATCTGCCATGGCTCCGCAGGATTGCCGACTGGCAGAAAGATTCCGCAGATGCGGAATCAGGAGTCCGCAACGCTCTTGAAGACGCAAACGAAGCCAACATATACGTATGCACACCAAAGGGAGATCTTATCGATATCGCACCGGGCTCTACTCCGATAGACTTCGCATATCTCATACATACTGATGTCGGTCACAAATGCGTAGGCGCCAAAGTAAATTCATCAATAGTCCCGCTTACATACAGACTGCAGCTCGGAGACATGGTTGAAATAATAACCTCCAACACGGCCGCTCCGAAATTAGGATGGCTTCAGTTCTGCAGGACATCAAAGGCGAAGGAAAAAATACGCCAGTGGTTCAAAAAGGAGAAAAGACCTGAAAACATCTCAAGAGGCAGAGAGCTGATTATTGACGAGCTAAGAAAGGTCTCCAAAAAAGACAAAAGAATATCCGAATCCGTCATCAATGACGAAGAGCTGATGGCAAAGGCAGCAAAATGCTTCAACTACTCAACGTCCGATGACATGATCGCTTCAATCGGATACAGCGAAACCCCTGCATCAAAAATAGTCCAGAAGCTCTCGGAGCTTCTGCCTGACGATCCCGAAAAAATGCTTGAAAGGAAAAAAATCTCATCAAGCAGCAGAGAAGAACTTGGAAAAGGCGTAAAAGTTCCAGGAATGGAAAACTTCATGATAGTCTTTGCAAAATGCTGCAATCCGATTCCAGGAGACAGCATAACGGGAATGCTTAAATTCGGCACAGGAATTTCAATTCACAGAAAGGACTGCAGAAATGTCAGGGAGGAAAGATGCTTCTATGTCGAATGGACGAACAGGACGAGCGCAGACAGAAAATATCCGATAAAGCTCGAAATGGAAATATGGGACAGATACGGTGTATCAGCCGAATGCATAAGCATAATCAATGAGATGAGGGTCCCATTAAAGGAATACAATTCAAAGCTTAAAAGCGGCAAGGACATAATCATAATGTCCATCGAGGTATGCAACAAAGAGCAGCTCGACATAATAATAAGAAAGCTTTCAAAAATAAAGGGAATGATTTCAGTCTCAAGAACCTCCGGTGTAAAAGGGTTCGGAAGAAGGGGTATGTAATGAGGGCAGTCCTACAGAGAGCAGCGTATGCGGCCGTCTCATCGGAAGGCACGGAGACAGGCAGGATTGAAAAAGGACTTATGGTTCTTTTAGGTGTGGAAAAAGGAGATACTGAAAAGGATGCCGAGTATATAGCGTCCAAAACAGCAGACACGAGAATATTCACAGACTCCGAAGGCAAGATGAACCTCTCGCTTTCAGATATCGGCGGCGGCGCCCTTGTTGTCTCGCAGTTCACCCTTGCAGGCGACTGCAGAAGGGGCAGAAGGCCCAGCTTTTCCGACGCAGCCCCTCCGGAGGAAGCGGAGAAACTCTACAGAACATATATAAGCATGCTCAAAAGCAGAGGTATAAGCACTCAGGAGGGCGTGTTCAGGACCCATATGCAGGTAACGCTCTGTAATGACGGTCCGGTAACAATACTTCTTGACAGCAGAAAAAAGTTCTAAAAAAAAGAGCCGTTTATAACGGCTCTTTTTTTGTCTAAAAGCTTATCTTCTCTTTTCGCAGGGAACATTTCCTACCGTGCAAGAGGTCTTGCATGCTGACTGGCAGGAGGTTGAGCACTCTGCACATTCCTTAGAGAACTCTTCTTTCTTCCAAGGAGCGGAGATCTGTTTGGTGTACTTTGATTCTTTGTTATCCTTCATAGCAAATGCCGCTTAAATACATGCCTTACGAACATATAAATATACCGTTCGAAATATCCGACTGCCATAATGGCAAAACGGACATGGCGTACAAGCAGCCTCTCCTTTCATAAATATAATTAAACTTTTATCTTTCGCCTGATGTTTTTCCGCATCAGCATCCGCAATAAACAATAGAAGCCGCTGCTCAAAAACGGAAGGTATCGGGCGTTAGAGCCACATTTGATATGCTTAAAGTATTAAGCAAGGGGCGCGCCTGTACGGGCGGCGCCAGCATGCAAATGACAGAAGCAGACTAGCCGAGCGAAGATCCTTCTTTATCCGGGAAGTCGCAGTCTTCGCATTCATTGAAGCTGCCAAGCTGTCTTGCCTTGTATGTATGGGTGCAGTTTATGAAAATCTTAGCTCCATCTTCAAGGTTAAAGCCGAAATCAATATGCGGACAGAACCTGTCAGGCACCTTGTCTACGCAAAACTCATAAAGTTCATCATACATGCTGGGATGGGCATGCTGAAAATAATGCTTCTCGCACTGGAAAATTCCGAGCAAAGACTGTCTGTAAACGCACGGTCTGTAAGGCATAACACATTCCTCCAAAGATCTATTCAAAAAAAAATTACGTCATGTGTCTGTTGAATTTCTATTGATTTCTTTTCTGCCTTTAAAAAATCCTTCTTTTTAACGCATCTTCGAAATATAGTTTTATTATATCTCAGAAAGCCGGCATATACATGGCATATTTCTGAATCTTCCGTCAATATCAAGACCGTATCCTGCAAACGATGCCGCATTGCAGACTATTCCGGCATAATCAGGAGACACGTCTGCAAGCCTCATCTCAGCACAGTCGAGCAGCACGCATATTTTAATGCAGGAGGGATTCATGCCGCACAGATGCTTTGCAGCAAAATCAAGAGTAAGCCCGCTTTCGGCAAGAACGTCAACAAGAAGCACATTTTTATTTTTTATATCTGCCGATATATCCTTAAGAACCCTAATCTCCCCACCTGTCTCCCCTTCAGATCCGTATCCGGATATCTTGAGAAAATCTATTGACACATGAGACTTTAAAGTCCTTACAAGATCGGCTGCAAAGAAAAGCGCAGAATCAAGCATGGCTATAATGACAAGCTCCCTGTCACCGAAATCGGCCTCTATTCTTGATCCAAGCTCAGAAACGGCGGCCCTTATGGATTTTTCCGAATACAGGGGCTCCATAGAATTTAAATCAAAAGCCAAGTCAGTCATCCCCCTCATAGCTGTCACCATCCTCATCCTCATTATTGCGGAATTTAGCCAATTCAGCATCCCCCATAGGCTCCTGCGGAACCAGCTCATGTACTTCAGGCTTAGCAAGAGCAGGTATAAGCTCCGGCTCTTCATCAGGTCCGTCTATAATTAAGGAAAATCTTCCCCCGTCAATAGATATGCTTATGGGATTATAATCAAGAAAGGCGGGAATAACCTGTCTTATATTGACAAGCAGGTAATTGTCCTTTATCTTGATAAAATCCAGCGAGAGATTTTTCTTAATCGCCTCCATGATAATATTCTGAATGACAAAATCAGGAACACCGAAGGAAGCAAGATTTATCTTTGCAATCGAAAGCTTTATATTGTTCTTCTTTGCCTCTACGGCAAACTCAACGGAGAATGATATCGCAAGAATACTTTTTCTGTATTCCCCCTTTAATATTATCCTTCCGTTATGAAAGAGCATTTTTATTTTAAAAATTCCGTTCTTTTCAAGATCATTTTTCAGAATCGAAATTACCTTTTCCGTAAGAATCTGGCAAATGTCAACAGTAACCTTCTTCAGGAATGCCCCTGAAAGCAGAATTGACTTCTTTCCATCCTCCCCAGTCACGCAGTCAAGGGAAAGACTTATGACGCCCCCGCGAAGCGTTATGCCCTCTTCCACGTCATGACGCAGTTCAATTTTTTCAAACTCAAGTTCAGCGACCTTGCCGCCATCACGATCATCAGCAAAATAAATGCCTGTATTGCCAATTACAGCCCCATTCAATATGGGAAGAATTTCAGAAATCCTCTTATCAGAATGCATAATGGAGGAAAGCGAGAGCTTAGCGTCAGCTCTGATGCCATATTCTCCGCTGCTAACCCCTATTTCTGAAGAAGGAATCAGAATCCCATTAATAAGATTGAGAAAATCCATAATACTCTCCTTTCCGCATCAATAGCGTATTTTTATAACCCTTCTTTTTCATAATATGTTTTTCCTTTTTTAAGCGTTAAGGAGAAAGAGCAGACATAAAAAAATATCAAAAAAAACGGGGAAAAAAGAGGAAGAAAAATATTTTATTTTGAATTTCTTTTTCAAGAAAAATCATATAAAAAGAAAACGATTAAATATTGTTTTTGTAACATTTTTTTTACATGATTTTTAGTCCCGATATGTTGACAAAATAATCATCTGTAATTATTATAGAAATAAGAGATTATTTTTTAGAAGAGAAAAAAAAATGGAAAAAGGTTCCGAATACCACATACCGGCGATGTTCCATGAGTCAATGGAATATCTTGCTCCCGAGCGGGGAGGCATTTTTGCAGACTGCACGCTTGGAGGCGGAGGCCATTCGGAAGGCATCCTCAAGGCCTTAGGGGGCAAAGGAAGGCTGATCGGTATAGATCAGGATGACGAAGCTCTCGCAAAAGCATCCGAAAAGCTCGGGAAAAGCGGATGCTTTATTCCAGTAAAAGGCAATTTCGGAAACATAGAATCCATATTCCGCAAAATCGGGGAAAGCAAAGCAGACGGTTTTCTGTTCGATCTCGGAGTATCGTCCCATCAGCTCGACAGCGCTGAGCGCGGATTCAGCTTCAAATCCGAGGCGGCCTTAGACATGAGAATGGACAGAACTGGCGGAATAACGGCAGCCGATGCGGTCAACTCCTTATCATCGAGAGAGTTGGAACGCATATTTTGGGAATACGGCGAAGAAAAAAAGTCAAGACGCATGGCAATGGCAATAGAGGAAGAGCGGAAAAAACAGCCGTTCAGGACAACTTCAGATTTGGCATCGCTTGCAGAAAAAATAATACCATTTCACAGAAGCGGAAATCACTTCATACATCCCGCAACAAGAATATTCATGGCTCTCAGAATATATGTCAACAGAGAACTGGAGCAGCTGAAAAACGGGCTTATGGGGGCTTTCAGGCTTGCAAATCCCGGCGCAAGAATAGTAGTAATATCTTACCACTCCCTTGAAGACAGGATAGTAAAAAACATATTCAGGGACATGTCATACGGGGAAGACAGAAGGGATGCTGCAGAATATGCCTCTCTGACAGGTAAGCTGGCAAAAAGGCTTACCAAAAAGGTTGTCATTCCTTCAGAAGAAGAACAGAGGACCAATCCGAGATCCAGATCCGCAAAGCTGCGCGCCTGCGAGATAATAATTTAAATTTTTGAACACAAAGCCTACAGGCTTTAAAAATATTCAATAGCAATGAAAGCGGAGGGGTAATCCTTGGAAGTCAGAATTATAAGCGATCCGATGAAAGCGGATACGCGCAGGAGAGAAATAAAGACCTCCTCGAAGCGCGAGGTAACAAAAATATCCGAAATATATGTCTGCCTGGCAGCCATAATGCTTATAGGCATAATGCTGTTAGGCGGAATATATACAAATATATGCGCCAAAAACGTGCAGTCCCAGTATCGACTGGAAGATCTAAGAGAAGAAAAGGCTAAGCTTGAAAAGGAAAGGCTAAGCCTCAGGCTTGAAGTAAACAAGCTCAGCTCCCTCGAGAGAATAGAAAAAATAGCGGAGAAGGAGCTTGGGATGGCGCATCCTGCAAACAGATACATACTTGATATGAGGAACCACTCAGTCCTTCAGGCATCGCTGACGGACATCGCTGCAGCAGACTCAGGCCTTGACGGTTCCCGCGAATAGCAGACGAGAAAACGACATGAAAAGTCTAAACAATCGGCTCCCGCTTGAAGGCGGAGATAATCAGGCTGTTTTCAGACAGGAATAACTTACCTGAGCTGGAGACGGCTTTTTATTTTTTTATGTAAACATGTTCAGAGAAAACAGAAAAATATCATCAGAAGAAACAGAGCGGCACCGCGGCAAATCTGCAAACGAGACGGCGGCAGACGCATTCGGCTGGAAAAAGAAGGTCCGAAAAAGAATAAAGGGCGTCTGTCTTTTCATGCTTATATTCATATTCGTGCCGTTAATGGCAAAGCTTGCATGGATGCAGTCAGTCGAACATGAAAAATATGTAAAATATGCAAAAGGGCAGCATAACGGAAATAATACAATACCTGCAATAAGGGGCGCAATAACAGACAGAAAATATGTGGTACTTGCAAACAGCATATCCCTCCCCACCGTACAGGCAAACCCGTCAATAGTGAAGGACAAGGAAAGGGCATCACTTCTTCTTTCCCAGATTCTTGAATGCCCTCAGGATATAATACGCGCAAAGCTGAGCATTCCGGGCACCTTTACATACATACAGAGAAAAGTCAGCGATGACAAGGCAGAGAAGATAAAAAAGCTCAAGGACGCAGGAGAGCTCTATGGAGTCGACGTCGTTCCCGAGCCGACAGGCAAGAGATTTTATCCGAAGGGTAACCTCGGAGCCCACATAATAGGCATAACAGGACTGGACGATCAGGGACTTGACGGAATAGAGGCGGTAATGGATCCGTATCTTGCAGGAAAGCCGGGATCAATCCGTTCCGAAATCAGCAGGGATAACGTGACGATCCCGGGAGGCATATCGGCAATAACCCCTGCAGAGCCGGGTAAAAACATAGTGCTGACCATAGATGAAAGCGTGCAGTACATTGTTGAGAATTCCCTGCGCAAGGCGGTCAAGGCATACGGCGCAGAAAGCGGCTCTGTGCTTGTAATGGATGCGAAGACAGGAGAAATCCTTGCTCTTGCAAATATGCCCGACTATAAATCAACGGATCCGAAATCAAAAGAATATATGATGCTGACAAGGAACAAATGCGTTACGGACGCATACGAGCCAGGCTCGACATTCAAGGTCGTACTGGCGGCGGCAGCCCTTGACAGCGGCAAGGTCAACATAAACGACCAGATCCCCTGCGGCGACATAGTAATGGTTGACGGATGGGATCTGCATAACGCAAACGACGGGTTCGGAGGGAACGCAACAGAAACGATAACCGACATTATCGCCTACTCGTTCAATACAGGCTCGGTCCATATAGGTCTAAGGATGGGGCTCAAAATCTACTACGGATACATAAAGGCCTTCGGCTTCGGAGACGTTACCGGAATAGAGCTCCCAGGAGAGACCGAAGGAATACTTCCGGCAATGGAAGACATAAAAAAAATCGATCTTGCGACCATGTCGTACGGACAGAGCATATCCGTAACGCCTCTCCAGATTGTGTCAGCCGTACAGGGGACAATAAACAACGGGGAGCAGATGAGGCCAACCATAATCAGACAGATACTCGATCAGGACGGAAATATAATAAAGGATTTCAAACCTGAAATAAAATCAAGGCCGATTAACAGCGAGACGTCATTCCTTATGAACAAAATCATGAGAAACGTAATAGAGAACGGAACAGGCAAGCATGCAAAGATTCCAGGCTATCTGGCAGGAGGCAAATCCGGAACCGCAAACATATGCGAGAACGGAGTATACCAGAAAGGCATGTACAATGCTTCCTTTGTCGGATATGCTCCGGCTGAAGATCCAAAATTCGTCATGATAGTAAAAATCGAGAAGCCAAAGGGAACCATATGGGGAGGAAGCGTGGCAGGCCCCATATTCTCCGAAATAGGCAGAGAAATACTCTGGGCCCTCGGAATACCTCCATCATTCCCTAACGAAATAAATAAAATGGCGGGCGAACAGCAAGAAAAAACGAACTAAAGACAGGATTAAATACATGAAGATAATCAAGATAGCCGAACAGATAAAAAATGCTGTATTTACAGGAAACAGGGATTTGGAAATAACATCAGTAACATGCGATTCGAGAGAAGCCGGAGAAGGCTCGCTCTTTTTCTGTATAAAGGGATTCAAGGCAGACGGGCACAAATTCGCGAAAAAGGCATACGAAGAAGGAGCAAGAGCCTTCTGCATTTCGGACAATGCCGAAGGCGTGAATGGTGCCGAGGCAATAATCCTGTCAGACGATACAAGAAGGGCTTATGCCGAAGCATCTGCTGCATTTTACGGTCATCCTGCGGAAAAAATGACAGTGACAGGAGTTACAGGAACAAACGGGAAAACAACCGTAACCTTCATGATCGATTATATAATATCAAAATCCGGTAAAAAGTCAGGACTTATAGGGACGCTGTGCTCAAAATACGGAGACAGGACAATAACATCCTCGGTAACGACTCCCGATGCAAAGACCCTTCATAAAACATTTGCGGATATGACGGAAAACGGGGTCGAAAGCGTTGTATTCGAGGTATCATCCCATTCCCTCAGCCTTGACAGGGTATACGGGATAAAATTTGACGCAGCCGTATTCACAAACCTTACTCAGGATCATCTTGATTTTCATAAGGATTTCAACGATTACTTTGCAGCAAAATCAAAACTGTTCAAATATCTGAAGGAAGACGGATACGCAATAGTAAACGCGGACGATCCCTATGGAAAAAAGATAGCCGCAGAATCTAAAGGAAGAGTCATAACCTACGGAACATGCGACTGCGACTTCAGGGCATCGGACATAGACGTAAGAAGAGACGGAATAACGTACACGCTCACTTACGGAAAGACTTCCGCAAAGGTTGAGCTCGGAATATCAGGCAACTTCAATGTTCACAACTCTATGGCGGCTATAGCCACATGCAGCGCTCTGGGAATAAGCCCGGAGGAATCGTCAAGAATACTCAGAGGCTTCGGAGGCGTCAAAGGCAGATTCGAGCTTGTCAAATGCGGACAGGAATTTGCAGTCGCAGTAGACTATGCCCACACTCCGGACGGTCTTGAAAACGTTCTCAAAACAGCCCAGAAAATAACTGACGGAAAAGTAATAGCGGTATTCGGATGCGGAGGAGACAGAGACAGGACAAAAAGACCGATAATGGGAAGAATAGCCGCAGAATTTGCAGATCTTCCAATAATAACATCGGACAATCCAAGAACGGAAGAACCCGAATCCATTATATCCGAAATAGAAAAAGGCATGCCTGAAGGTAAAAAATACCTTAAAGAGGCTGACAGAAGGAAAGCCATTTTCCTTGCTCTGGATAAGGCCGAAAAAGGCGATACGGTGGTAATAGCCGGAAAAGGCCATGAAAATTACCAGATATTCAAAAACGAGACAATACACTTTGACGATGCAGAGACTGCAAGAGAATACTTCAGCGGCAGGAAAT
>JAKSUM010000250.1 GCA_024409025.1 bacterium
CTCGGTGCAGTCGCCTTTTTTGGAGAGAAACGCCTCCGACGCCGACAGATAGGTCCCGTGCTCAGGAGATGATATATGGGAATGGACCATTGAGCATGCCGCCTTCAGAGTCTCAAGCTCCGAAGCCCTTTTCAAATCCTTGGAAGCAGCCCTGATGGCGGCATTATCGCTCTGTATGTATGAGGATGGAGTCATTGCCTCCGGAGGGCATTTGCCTTCTAACGGATATTTTGCAGGAGAGAGGACAAGAAATCTTTTTCCTTTCTCATAAACCTCCTTTAAATATGGAGACTTCATAAACTTAAAAGAATTTTTCTTATCCTTATCCGAGACCTCTATTTTAATGGCAGATGAAGCTGCCGCAATTTCCGGATCTATCTTCTGATAAGACCTTATAAAGCCGTCAACAGGCTTTGCGGTATTTCTGCTTTCAGCCTGTTCCCTGTCCGTCCGGACAATCTTCAGCCCCGCAGACTCGCACATGCATTCATTCCTGTCAGCATCAATCCACATTACAATCTTTTCATCAGGAAGAAGCCCTGATGATATCTCGTACTTTGAAGCATGAATCTTTTCGGATTCGCACATAGCGTCTTCTTTTCCTATGAAGCTCACCGACAAATCATATATCTTCTGATATTTTGCACTGATGCACTTGATGCTTTCTGAATCTGCAACTGACGATATGAAAAGACTGTCAGGCTGGGCAAGAATCCTATCCTCAGATTCTATCGAGAACTCTGAAGAAACGCCACCAGAATTGGATTCAAAAGCGAATCCGTCTCCGCTTCTCCTCATTGTAAAAGAAGAATCGGAAGTTTCGTCCTTTTCTATTTCCTGAAGAGGAAGAAAATCATATGAGTACAATGTCTCCGAAACACTTTTGTCATATCCGGAAGAGGTCTTCATATAAGTCTCATTCCGGAAAGAAACCGCATTCCTTCCGTCATAGGACGTCCTGCTCCTCACCCTGTGTATATATCCTATTTTTCCCGAAGAATCATATATGTTAAACCACAGCTCTCCAAAAGCGGAATCAGGAAAAGCCGATTCTCCGGAGCCCCGTTCCTCGCCGGGGCATCCAGCGGATACAGACGCAAAAAGCAGGACGACAAAAATCGCAATGCATTTTCGCAGATTATTCATTATTCTTTTGTACCGTCTCAGTATTTTCAGATTGGTTTCTGTTCCTTCCAAGCTTTTTAAGGTACATCATAACAGCCCATACTGCAGCCGGCGTTATTCCGGCTATCCTTGACGCCTGTCCGAGAGACACGGGTCTTGCCCTGTCAAGCCTCTCAACCACCTCATTTGACAGCCCGCTTATTGCGGAATAGTCAAGCCCTTCGGGAATCCTTATATGCTCGAGATTACGGAATTTTTCAATTTCGGCCCTCTGTCTCTCCACAAATCCGGAATACTTTATATCTGTCTCCACCTGAAGAATCTCGTCATCAGACAGCTTCTCTGCCGGAGCAGATATCTCGCATATCCTTGAATAGTCCATCTCATTCCTTGAAAGAAGCTCCTTCAGAAGCATCTTTTTCTTCATAGGGACTCCTCCCCATGCTTCTATCCTGTCATTCAGCTCCTTTTTCGGATTGATATAAACAGAGGAAAGCCTGTTTATCTCTTTTTCTATCCTCTCCTTCTTCACGCATGTCCTGCGGTATTCATATTCGGAAACAAGACCTGCCCTGTAGCCAATCTCCCTAAGGCGCAAATCGGCATTATCCTCCCTTAGGAGAAGCCTGTATTCGCATCTTGAGGTAAATATCCTGTATGGCTCGTCAGTTCCCTTTGTAAC
>JAKSUM010000251.1 GCA_024409025.1 bacterium
ATGGAAATTTCCTTATGCGGAATATGTGGAAAAAGCCGTAAGGGAATAGAACAGCGGAAAAGACGTCAATATATCATGGGCTGGAAGCGAGAATAAATTTCCGAATGTCATATTCAAAGACGTATCCGTATCTACAAGCCAAGGCTCAACGGCCGAGTTTGATACGCTAAAGGTTCAAGGCGGTATATGCGGAGACTTAAAATTTGACGGAAAAGGCAAGGATGATTTCACGCTAAACGGCACAATGAAAAACGGGAACATAAACTTTAACATTAAAAACTACCGGCTCCCGTCATACATTGCCTCAATGTCAGGAGAAGGCAGTTTTAATTTCAATGGCAACTATAACATAAGAACAAAGCAGGGACTGATAAACTTCACAGGCACAATTCTAAAAATCCCCCATTCAGTAATAAATATTCCGGTCTCTCTCACCGGAAAGGCAGACATAAACGGTGATCAGACGGATATAAGCTTTGACGCAAGCGGTGACAAGATAAAGGGCACGGGAAATGCCGTAATAAAAGGCAAAGCCATAGACGGAAAAGTCAGAATAGATACCGGCATAATCCCGATAAATGTTAAAATCAGCGGAGAAGTCGACAGCATAAAAATAAAAGTATAGCCGAACAGGAAAACACCATGTCAAGAATAGCAACAATATTAACAGCTGCAGCAATCATAATACTGTCGGCGATGCCGTCCCTTTCGCAGAACATGCCTGAAATGAAAAGACTGACTCCAATAAAGCCTTCAGTCAGCGCCAAGCAGCCCATTCAGAGGCAGCCTGTCCAAAAAACAATGACAGAAGCCAGAACTGAAGGGAATATTTCAGGAACTGTCGATCCGGAAAAGCAGATGACGCGCAAGCAGGTTGATGCCGAAGTCTCAAAAGCCCTCAGAGAAGGCGGAATAACGCTCAATTTTGACAATATTGACATAAAGACAATAACAAAAATAATGGCTGACGTCACAGGCAAGACAATCATACTCGACGGCAGCGTTAACGGCTCCCTGACAATACTTTCATCAAGAAAAGTCAGCATACAGGAAGCATGGAATCTTTATCTGTCAGCTCTGGAAGCCGCAGGCTACGGAGCCGTCGCAAAAAACGGCTCTTATAAGATAATAGAGCTGTCAAAATCAAGAAGAGAAAATTCAACATATGCCGGAACTGAGAGGATAAAACCAAGACCAGGATTTGTTACGGCTCTAGTCCTTCTGACGAATGCCGATGCGGAGATAATGAAAACATCTCTCATGCCTCTTGTTCCAGGCCCCGGAGTAATAAGCTCATATCAGCCCTCAAATGCGGTCATAATAACAGACACATCGGACAATGTCTCAAGAATAACCAAAATAGCCCGCCAGCTCGATGACAAATATA
The DNA here is from genome assembly GCA_024409025.1 of bacterium. Classification (GTDB taxonomy): domain Bacteria; phylum Vulcanimicrobiota; class CADAWZ01; order CADAWZ01; family CADAWZ01; genus JAKSUM01. The sequence continues at coordinate 1,388 of JAKSUM010000251.1, forward strand.
GAGGATCATCAATCAGGGTATTCCAGCCAAAGTACATAAGGGTAAACGAGCTTGCAAATGCGCTGACAAGCGTATACCAGTCATCAGGCAATAATACATCAAGCTCTCACCAGCAGGTAAAAATAGCCGCATACGAACCGACAAATACCCTTATAGTCATGGCTCCCATGAAGGATTTCCTTCAAATCGAGTCAGCAATAAACGAGATTGATTCGGAAGACAGGGTAATTAAAAGCGATGAAAGGTTCTTCAAGGTCTATTATCTTAAGAATGCGACTGCGGAAGACGTGGCAAAAAGCATAAGCTCTCTTCTTGAAGAGAAAAAGAAGCTCATCACAGAGATAAAAAAAGAGCAGAAAGGAACTGCCGCCGCAAAAGA
>JAKSUM010000252.1 GCA_024409025.1 bacterium
ATCCATTCAAGGGATATGCCGAATCTTCTTGCCAGTTCCGAAGATGATGATTCCCCAAAAATGCCCCGAATAAAACCGGCTCTTGAGCTCAGGAAGTCAAATATCTCCCTTCCGAACGGCTTGCCCGCAACCTCAGCCTGAAGCGAGCATGCGCTGTACAGGTCCATTGAAAGAAATTCGTCCGGAAGAGAAAAATCAGCAAACAGCGATGAAAAAGATCTTCTCTTCATCTCCGAAATCCTTAAGATCCCTGTCTGAGAGTGATATGATGCTCTCCTCAGAGCCTGCTGACGTATAATCAAACATCTTATGACCTGCTATCATAATAAAGCCTTTAGTAACGGCACCGGCATCACCATACTCCCTGCAATCGTCAAGGATCAGGGCTCTTACAGATGAGGCGTCCCTGCCGGTAGCCTCCCTGTATATCCCGGAAGGAACCTGCCTTCGGACTGAGCCTTTAGAATCGGCAGCCGCAACTATGGTTTTCTTTGACGTAAAGAGGCCAAAAAACTTCTTTTCCTTTTTAACAACCGAATATATACGAAAGAAATCGTTCGCTCCCAAAAGCTCAATATCATCTTTTGAAGACTTAAAATAATCAATTACTGCCTCATCCGCCTTTTTAGGATCCATTGCTGAAGCCAAATCCTGTGTCTTAAATTCAATAGAGCCTGAGGCAGACGCCCTGACGATGTTCTTTGCCGAATCTATTTCGACAAATACGTCCGCGCTCTCAGGAACAGCCCCCATCTTTATAACAGCCTCGAGAGCCTCTCTCTTTACGGCCTCAATATCAGACGGGGAAGGGTTGAATATATTCTTCTCTATGGTTTCCCTGATCATGGCCATTGCGGCTCCTATGGCAGATATAACCTCGGAATGTTCCGAAATGCTGAAATCCATTCCAAGCCTTTCCGCTACAAATGGAAGCACGGCGGAAGAGCCCCCTCCTCCTCCGATAAGGACGGCCTTTCTTTCTCCGAATCCATAATCGGACATAAGCTCCCTGACAGTCTTTATTACAGGCTCAGAAGCCTTGGAAAGCATGTCCATGGCAATTTCCCTTGCAGGTCTTCCGAAAGACTCTTCCAAAGCCTTGAATCCCTTTTCAGCGGATTCCGGTTTTCCGAAGGCGTAATCGCCGGGCTTTATATAGCCGGCATAAAGAGCAGCGCATGTAAGAGTCAGCGCAAATCTCTCTCCCTTATCGTTTTCAAGAGCCAAATACCCGGGATCGCCCTCAAAAGGAGACAGGCTTACAGGCTTCAGTGAGGAGAGTCTGAGCGGATCGGCAAAAGACAGATACTCCAGTCCGGCAATATGGGCAGATCTCGGGCCAGCGGCAACGGCCTTCCCATCCTTAAAGACAAACATGGAACCTCCGGCTATTCCGACAGTCCTGCAGTCAAGTGTCTTCATATATGTGGAATGGCCGCCAATAACGGCGCTTTTCGATGAAGCCCTTCCCTCCTTTATCGCAGTTATATCCGTGCTTGTCCCTCCTGTCTCCAGAAAGACGGCGTCAGTAGCCCGGACATAGCTTAATGCGGCAGCAATTCCTGCTGCCGGACCTGAAAGAAGTGTAAGCAGAGGCTTTTTTCTCATCTCGGAAACGGTCATTACGCCTCCGTCACTCCTCATGACCATAAGGGCGGCATCTGATCCGGTGCCGGCAAGCCCCTTCTCCGTCATATCCGCAGTTTCGGTCATCTTAGGAAGTATGCTTGCATTT
>JAKSUM010000253.1 GCA_024409025.1 bacterium
TTCGCAACTAATGAAGACGCCTCACAGCGCCTTAATACCACATTACTCATTGTTCTTTGGGCAATGGATTGGCGTTGACAATTTTAATCAATCGATTTTTTGCTCGATGAAAATAAGGATTAAATATCCAATCTTTTACATAAGGAGCAACAACATGTTCAACAATATCAAAATTATTTTTTATATCAATTTTAAAAAAACCACCTTCAGCCTCTCCTTCAGGATAATAATCACATTCTATGAAATCATCTGTCCTATTTATATTTTTTAATCTTACCATAAAACTCCATAGATTCCTGTTGATAATTATATTTCATAGAAGTAATAATATGGGCTTCATCCTGTGTATATCCTTCTGAGACCATAAGAACACCTTAATCTATGAGTCTTCTCAGTATTATCACCTATATGATTTCCATTAATATCTTTAACATGCACGCTTTCAAAATCGGTTTCATTTTTCTCAGATAATATAAACAACCACGCTATTATAGAAACCCACATTTCAAATATTTAAGTCTAAAGGGTTGAAGCATATCCTTTAAATATCACAATACTTGTCACTTTTGCCAAAAGATCTGTCAATAGGATATTTTTTCGCATTCTGCAGAAATTTCTCCTTTATTATTTTATCAGGATCAAGCCCACAGGCATCAGCCATAAGAATACAATATGAAAGCACATCGGCAAGCTCCTCAGCAATCCTGTCATTTTTTTCCGGACACTCAGTTTTCTCTCCGCTCCACTGAAAAAGCTCAAGAAGCTCTGATGCTTCAAGATTAATTGATATGGCAAGATCCTTTGGATTATGAAACTGCTTCCAGTTCCTCTCATCCCTAAATTTAAATATAATATCGGATGTCTCTTTACTAATTTTCATCTTCAGCCTGCCTTTTTACGTCTCCCCTTGCAGTAACAATCCTATATCCGGAATAAAAAACTCTTTTTTCAAGACAATGTCTGCATTGGGCAGATTCTTCTCCTGTACATATTTTATTTTCATACAGACTGTATTTCTCTCTTACGCTGACAGGGGAAAGATTCGGCATGACGACATTAGCACCAGCTCTAAGGCCATCTTCCCTACCAGTAGGAGACAGAGTGCCCAGAGCAGTCGTCGCAGGTATGAGCGCATACGGGAACATAATCCTTAATACGGATATTATCCTCAATGTCAGCTTAACATCCCCGTCAGGAAAATCAGAAAACGGGGTATCGTTATGATGTATAAAAGGACCGATTCCGATCATATCAGGAGAAAGCTCCTTTAGGAACAAAAGATCGGCAACTATATTATTCAGAGTCTGATAAGGAGAGCCAACCATAAAACCCGATCCGACCTGATAGCCTATTTCCTTTAAATTCCAAAGGCATCTCTTTCTGTTTTCCAAGCTCATCGAATCAGGATGCAGCTTTGAATAATGCTCCGGCTCAGCTGTTTCATGCCTCAACAAATATCTGGACGCACCGGCATCAAAATATGCCTGATAGCTTTCCCTGCTTCTCTCGCCGATAGAAAGAGTCACTGCACAGTCCGGATATCTTCCCTTAAGCTCGGATACGATAGAACAAATTGCTTCATCCGAATAAAACGGATCCTCACCGCCCTGAAGGACAAATGTCCTATATCCAAGAGAATAACCTTCAGCAGCACACTCAAGAATCTGCTCTTGAGAAAGCCTGTATCTGTCCGCATTCCTATTTCCGGCTCTAATG
>JAKSUM010000254.1 GCA_024409025.1 bacterium
AATAAGGAGTATGTCAGATGCTGATGCGCTTGATATGCTTCTTTCCATGCAGCCGGATGCTCAGGATACAATAGACATTAAAAATCCAAGGAGGGTTGCCAGAGCGTTGGAGCTGCTTATGTCCGGAATGCCATCTCTTGACTGCCTTAGGAAAAAAAGGGATTTGGGCCTTGATTTTCTTACACTGGGAATAACATATCCTCAGGAGGTTTTGAGAATCAGGATTGAGGACAGGCTTGAGCGCAGGTTTAAAGCCGGCATGATTGAAGAAATTGCAGGGCTTTTAAAGTCAGGCGTGCCGAGAGAACGGCTTGAGTCTTTGGGGCTTGAATACAGGTGGATTACAAAATTTGTCTGTGGCGACATGGCTTTTATGGATATGAGAGATAAGCTCTTTACCGAAATATGCAGATTTGCCAAGAGACAGATGACATGGTTCAGAAAATACTGCAATGTAGTATGGATAGATAATGAAGAGCAGGCTTTCAGGCTTGTTTCCGATTTTCTGGAAGCCGGGGATGCGAATTGAAGGGCAGTGTTTTAAAGAAATTTGATATATGGATACCTATACTGCTTACGGCGATTTTTATTATAGGCATAGTATTGCTTCAAAGCTCATGTTCGATTTCGCCCCTGCCTCTTGCTGATAAGACCTTCAGGCAGCTCTGCTTCTTTTTCATCGGAATTGCCGTTTTCGTCATTTTTGCGGTATGCGATTATGATGCTATCGGACGTTTGGCTTATCCTATAGCTTTTGTAAATATCGCTATACTTGTAATTGTCCTTGTTGCAGGTCATTCGGAGAAGGGGGCTCAGAGGTGGCTTTCAATCGGAGGGCTTATGTTTCAGCCTTCAGAGCCGACCAAGCTTATTGTCATTCTGGCGCTTGCAAGGATACTTGCAAATATTCAGAAGCTTGACAGACAGACGCTTTATTCCATTACTTTTACAGTGGCTGTTCCATGGTTTCTTATATTCGTTCAGCCGGATTTGGGGACTTCTCTTGTTATCCTGTTTGCGGCATTCGTGCTTCTGTATCTTTATGGGGTAAAGCCATGGATTCTTTTTTCCGTGATATGCTCCGGATCTCTGATTGGCTCGTTATTTCTTAAGGATTACCAAAAAGCAAGACTTACTGTTTTTATGAATCCTGAAAGCGATCTGACAGGGACAGGGTGGAATATTGCCCAGTCCAAAATTGCAATAGGAAGCGGCGGCCTGTGGGGAAAGGGAATTTTTGGAGGAACCCAGACACAGCTTGGGTTTGTCCCTGAGAATCATACTGATTTCATATTTTCGGTTGCAGGTGAGGAGTTGGGATTTGCCGGCTGTATTGCTATGCTTGTCCTTTATGCGCTTCTTATGTGGCGCTTCCTCGTTATAATAAAATCTGCTAAGGACAGGTTTGGTTTTTTTACTGGAGCAGGGATTTTCGCTCTTATAGGCTTCCATATATTCGTTAATATGGGAATGGTGATGGGCATAATGCCTGTTGTCGGCATTCCTCTTCCGTTTGTTTCCTACGGGGGAAGCGCATTCATTTCCAATATGGCCGCTCTGGGAATAATGGAAAGCATATACAGCAGGCGGGAGATGCTTTTTTATCATTAATAATAGGAGAAATTGTTAAGTGATTATATTTATTGACAAATATACACAAATGTGTTTAAATGTACTCAAAGAGGTGTATTATG
>JAKSUM010000255.1 GCA_024409025.1 bacterium
TTACCTATTGTTCTGCTTGGAATTTCTACGGCTTCAGGCTGCCTTGTCCCGTCAGCAGGGCTTTTGAAGATAACCGGCTTTCTGTCTTTTATATATGCAAAATATAGGTTTTTCCCGTCTTTTGAAAAATCCATTATTTTGATTGCGGATGACGGCGAGGTCATTGTCGCAATTGCGTTCTGTTCTTTTGTCATGCTGTTTATTCTTCTTATTTCAAACAGCTTTTTTTTGATTTTTGCATTTGGAGGATATATGGATTCTCTTGTGTATGAAAGGAATTTGCCGTCTGGCGACCATATCGCATTTCCGTAGGTATACCATGGCTGCCTGTTTATGTTACGCATGCTTGCGGATGCTACCAGAGCAAGAGCTGTTATTATTGCTGCAAAGAAAATAGCGGCAGGCCATTTATGCTTTGAAAGAAATTCGCTTGTTTTGAATAGGGCTGTGTTTATTGCGGTTTTTATTTTTTCCATAATTATGAGAAATTCAATTTCCGCTTATTAGTATCCTCTATGCCTATGTTGTTTTTCAGAATGATATCATGTTATAATTATGCTGTACGGTATATATTTGTTTCGGAAATATTGATTTTTTTTATGCCCATGCGGACGGGAAAACCGTTTTTAAAGGGTCTCCGGCAGTCTTTGGACTGCGGCAGTAGATCCTGCGAAAAAACGAAAGGATGCTTTTATGAAAATTATTTTATCTCTATGTCTTTTGTATCTGTGTTTTGTTGCTCTTGCAGTCAGTGCCGCGTCTGAGCAGCTGTTTACACTTTCGGATGATCAGATTTATTACAGCCTTGACAGCGGAAAAAGCTGGCATGGGATTTATGTGGATTCATCCGAGCCTGTTCATTTTAGAGATATATGCTGCTGTAAGGGAGAAAAGGCCATTTACTCGGCTGTTTCTTTTGGCGTAATAAAAAGCTCTGACAATGGAAAGCATTGGAAAAAGCTTTATCCGGCAGGATATTCTGAAAACATAAATAGGATTGCCTCCAGCCTTGACGGAGCGCCTGTTATATATGCGTTGTCCGATTCTTCGTTTTACAGATCCGGTAACGGCGGCAAAAACTGGAAATCCCTTTCACTTCCTTCCTCGCAGATATTTTTCATTGCTCCTTTTTATGATTCCGGAAGAATATATGCCGCAGGAGGAGAGTCATTATATGTAAGCTCTGACGGAGGACATAGCTGGAAGAGGATTGGACAGGGCGTTTTTGAGGGAGAGGTTATTGTGGATATGGCTGCAAATCCTTCTAATCCGAAACAGGTTTACCTTGCTACTTCCGGAGGACTTTTCTATACTGGAGACGGCGGTAAATCTTGGAAGAACAGGAGCGTAAGTCATAAAGACTGGATTCAGACTCAGAAAATAATATGGGCTCCGGATAATCCCGGGAGGCTTTATTCTTTTGATTCGGATGTAAAGGAGAATGGAGCGTCGATTCTCAGAAGAAGCGGGGACGGTGGAAAGTCTAGGGGGGATATTGCGACCAAGGATGAGATTTTTCTCATAGCCTGCGCTC
>JAKSUM010000256.1 GCA_024409025.1 bacterium
TAATTTTTTACACAATTCAACAGCCTTTTGAGCGTTTGCATTTCCGCTACCGGCACTTTTCAGAAGGGTATCAAAATCCAACTCCTCATAATCCAGGCAGTATTCTATATTAGCAGAAGCATTCTTATCCCCCTGAGCGGAAGCCTTTAAAAACCATTCAACAGCAAGAGCCGTATTCTGTTCAACGCCTCTGCCGTCAAGATAGCACATGCCAAGCATGTTCTGAGCTTCTGCAATTCCCTGTTCAGCCGCCTTCTTATACAGCCCGAATGCCTTTGAATAATCCTGCTCAACGCCGTAACCGTTATAAAAGCAGAGACCAAGAAAATGAATGGCAAGACTGGAGCCGTTATCCGATGCCTTATCAAACCATTTGAAGGCCGATGTATAGTCCTGCGACATGCCTTCTCCAAAGTAATAGCGCAGTCCTATTGAGAATTGGGAATAGGGATTATCCTGCTTGGCAGCCTTACGGTACCACTTTATCGCATTTTTATAATCTTTAGAAACGCCTTTGCCAAAATAATAGCAGTTCCCAAGCATATGCTGAGCGCCGTCATGTCCCATCTCGGCAGCCTGTCTGTAATATTTTACGGCTTCTTCAAACTCATTAAGCTCATACAGCTCCTCGCCCTTAGCGAATAAATCATCAGATGTCACCATTAACTCCTTTCAAAACACACATAAAAGCCATTTTAAGATAAATCAATCTCTTGATTATATTCGTTCGAGGCTTATTTTTTCCTCTTTTTAAAGGAAGCAAGCTTATTTTTTATCTGTCCCATAACAATATCGCTTATGCCGGAAAATGCCACCGCCTCACATAAGAACAGCCTGGATGCCGCAAATGCAAGAATTCCGGCATATATAAGGCAGGCTGCGGAGCTTACTGCCGCAAACACAAGATTTCCGGATGAGGCAAAGACCGTTTTTATGGAAACAGCCGTGCCGTAAAACGGAATAAACGCAGATGCGATATTAATCGAGGAAATATCCAATGAGGATACGGAAATTCCGCTCATCATGCCAATCATAATCACAGGCATTGTGAATATTCCCGCCTCAACCTGATTCTTTGCGGCAAAGCCCAGAACAATAAGCAGGGAGGACGAGAAAATAATAAAAGGAATTAATACAGCCATCGCAATCAGACATGCTGAAGGTGATATTGCGGAAACAATCGACATATCAGGCGACTTGGGCAAAAAATTAAACGAAATGGCAATTGACAGAAGATTTATAATGCAGTTCGCAAAAGAAGCCGTTGCCACTACAAGTATTTTGGCTGCGGCAATCTCTTTTCTGCCGACAGGGCTCATCAGCAGGGTCTGTATTGTCTTTCTGTCCTTTTCTCCGGAGGTTATGTCTACTGCTATCTGGGTGGCTCCGCTTATTATCATCATAATACCAAGGAGTATCAGTAATACGTGAATTATGGACAGGAGCAATAAATCCTAGTGAATTAATTAAACCTGTATCAGAAATTAAATCTTCATATGATTCCATATTTTCATCTAATTCTGCTTGTTTTGC
>JAKSUM010000026.1 GCA_024409025.1 bacterium
CAAGAACTCTTGTTTCAAAAAAAGGAATATTAGCAGGTATAAGATTTCATAGAAAAGATAAAGAGTATAATGGCAAAGTTTTTGATAGTTTTAAGGGACATCTTTTTCATCTTGTCCGCAACATTTTTGAGATCAAAGTTATATACGGAAAGATCAATATTCTGGCCGCTCTGCTTAGGAACGGTGATCATGGCATGGAAAAAGTCACCTGAAATATCCCATGCAAGATATTCAGAGAGTGAATTAGGAACTGTAATCTTATATATGCTTTTCTGTTTTCCTGTTTCCAGCGTCTCTATAATAAGCTCATATTCAACCTGAAGCCCGTTTCCGGAAGCTTTTCCAAAGCCGAAAAGAGAAATGCCTTTTTTTGTCTCCGAGCGTACATAAGCTATTTTTGCCCCATCCTCCGACATTTTTATAAAATGCCCATGGATCATAAGCAGATTATTATAAGGCAGATTATTCATCGGAACGATCTTTGAAGTTCCTGCAGGAATATAGTAGCACAGACCAGATCCATGTATAAGAACAGCTCCGGAATCTGCGACCTCAGCGCCTGTCATATCGATCCCGTCAAGGGAATTTTCCCATACGGAACTCTCATCCCTCTTTAAGGATATGCGCCCGTCTTTTTCAACAATGCAATATTTTCCGTTGCTGCTGCCCCAAAAATTGTATCCCATACAATCCTCTCATAGAAAATTTAATTATGCTTCTATATTTGACACTCCCCATAGCTAAAGCCAGAGGATTCTCACTTCAACGAAAACAGCGTGCCTATTCCGAAGAATAGTACCGGCTTACACTTTCTCCATGAGCGTATATTTCCGATTGCCCATCGGTATTTATACGCTTGTCGGGCATTTAGCCCATCAGCGTATCTGCCTTATATCCCCATACCCAAATGCAGGGGGTTTTACGGCAGTTTGGATAATTCAAATACACGGGCATCTACCCGAGTTCCGGCACCTCGTCAAAATCGTCCGTACCGGGCGAAGAGACCTCGAGGTAATACTGCTCTTTTATAACATCAGTCTCATCAAGCTTCTTGCTCAGAGATCTGCTAAGGAAAGCGCAGTCATCAGTCGTGACGCCGCCATCCTTATCTATTATTATTCTGAGGACGTTCTGGCCGTAATCCCTGACATAGTCGACAGATACGACATCCACTCCGCAGAACTCAGCCGTTTTGGCAACAATAACCTTAACCTTTTTCATTTTTTCCGCAGAAACCATAAAAACTCCTTAGCAAAAGAAAAGAGTGGGGTATCCCACTCTGTAAATTGCAGAGATTAAATTTTAACAGAAAGCCTATATGCTTTTCCATGGCGAACCTTCAGGCTACATAAGCTGAAGTCTTATGCCATATTATGATAAAAGACCGGAATTCCGTTCTGTAAGGCGGGAAATCCGGTTCTCGAGTACTATTATATAGTAACAGCAGGAATAAGTCAAGAGTGAAGAAAATGCCTTTCGGCATCTCCCGTTTTATGTAGGCGGGAGTATCTTCAAGCTTACATAATGTTAGAGGATATCTCTATATATTCTTCCTCTATCTTTCTTCTGTTCTCCCTGTTAATCCTCATTGCCTCATTTATGCGCTCATTTCCGTCGAATATGAGTCCCATACCATGGGATATGTTTACGGGATCTCCGTCCTCAGTGTATCTCAGCAGGAATTCAAGCCCCTCATTATACATATCTATGCCCTGATAGCCCATGTTGAGCTCGTCAGCAAATTCCTCGTATGATTCCTCAGGAATCTCGACCTCTCTTATTTCCTGTTCCTTCTGAGCAAGAACATTTATCGTGTCATGCAAAAATCTGGCGTAATCATCAATTGACATGGCTCCGGCAAGAACGCTGTCAGACGCCGCCTTTATCTGCATATATCTATCAGTAACCTTTGCCGGCGGTGCCGAGCTTGTCATCTGACTGAGTTTATGTATAGGCGTTTTGCAGTTCATGCATACGGTAGCCGTTTCAGGATTGTCATGACCGCACATAAGACAAAGCATTTCAAATATCCTTTCAAAAAGAAAACTAGTTTAAAAAATATCTTTCGATATATAAAAGCTCAATTCCTTTCACATCTCCAAATTGTCATCCTCAGAAAACACGTCCGCAGTGAATGTGTATATATCGGCAGCTCCTGAACGCCACGAATCCTTTGGAAGCCCGGCCTTACTCTCACAGAGGCTGTCCAAAAATTCATCCCTGCTCCATCCGGTCTCAGCCGCAACCTGCGGCAGATATACGCCCTGACGGTCTCCCTTTCGGACAATTACCCCATGCCTGCCCATAATTATATTATAAGGCTTCTTCTCAAGCCTCGGTTCGGACATAACAGAAATCTCAATCCTTATATCCTTCATTTCCCTTCTTGTCACCGGACGAAATCTCGGATCTCTCGAAGCTGAAGAGACGGCAAGAGACGAAACAGCCTTGTACAGAGGCTCAAAGCCGGTGATATATCCAATGCATCCCCTCAGCAGGCCATTAATTTTAAGAGTTACAAAGAGGCCCCTACTCTCAGAAAGCTCCGGCTCAGAAGGAGCTTCGAATTCAAGCGTTCTTCCGTCATAAACATATTCCTCAACAGCCTTCCGCGCCATAGAAAGCAGAATCCTGCCGCATTCGGACGAAAATCCCGACATAAATCCTCCACTATCATGCAAAATTAGTCAAATTAAAACAGAGCCCGATGTTTCAGGCTCTGAAAAATACGTTAAAACAGACTAGCCGTTTTCAAGAATCTTGACTGATGTCGTTGCAGGAAGGGAATAGCTGTCGACCTGAGTTGCAAGAGCATAAAGGTACTCTGTGTTATTTTTGCCAATCTTCTCAACAAAATTCTCGACAGGCTCCTCAAGCCATGATATGTATTCCGTCATTTTTGTCTTGTAATGCATCGGGAAAACAATTTTTGCCTTGAGCTGGTTCACAACAAGAACCGCGTCAGAAGAAGTGAGAACGGTGCCGCCTCCAACAGGGCAGAAAAGAACGTCAACATCGCCGATCCATTCTATCTCCCTCTCCGTAAGAACAGTTCCGAGATCTCCAAGATGACAGAATTTCATACCGTCCATATACCACATGAATATGGTATTGGGCCCTTTCTTCTTTCCAATAAACTTGTCATGGTATGACGGGAACGCCTTAAAAGCAAGAAGCTCCTTAGTCCTATCAACATTCACTTCAAACTCAGCCGTAAAGTCGTTTGTTCTTTTGAGTATAACAGGATTGCCGTTAACTCTCCATCCGGCATTATGATCGCCATGCTCATGGCTCTGCAGGACTACATCGGCCGATATTAGAGGGAAAGTATATGGAATCGACTTGCCATATGGATCCGTTATGATAGCGGAGCCCTTCGAAGATCCAATATAATAAGAGCTGTGACCTAAATATCTGATATTCGGCATATTAAACCCCTTAAATGCTTACTGAAGGCGCAATCATAACAACCTGAGTCTTATTTATCGCTATGAAATCCAAAGAATCAAGCGGGGCGTCTCCAGCTATTTCATATATGGTAGCATTTGTTACAGGAATAAAATCCCTGTCTTTTTTATTTATCTCGTCAATCAGCCTTCCTCCGGGCACTACATGCAATTCACCCTCAACTCTGTATGAAGATGTCAGAAGAATAACCGGCACTTTTTCCTTAGGAACTCTAAGAGCCATATATTAATCCGCCTTTCATTATCTTAAATTAAATAATTTTCTAAATTCAATTCTCAAAGATTTGAAAAAATCCTTCATGGCCTGCGTATACGGGATTTGCCGCCGACAAACAAAGGCCTGAGCCTTACCGTTATGCTTCTTACTGCGGCTGCCAGAACGGCCCTTGCAGACACGTATTCCCTGCCTCCGGAAAACATCTTTTCCGAATCATACCAGGAATTAAAGCACCCTATAAGCTTTTTCATATAATCATACAGGCTGCCTATATTAAAGTTCTCAGCAACATCGCATATAAGTGACGGATATATTATCGCATGCTTTATAAGCCTTATCTCACTATCCTCGGACAGGACTGCAAGATCCTTGGAGGCTATCGTTTTCAGCTCAGGCATATATCCGAGCCTTGAAGCCTCCTTAATAACGGTATCCATCCTCAAAAGCGCCTCGTTTATTTCGCGCATTGCGGTATTTTTATCCATGCAGTCAATCGTCAAAGGAAGCTGCGGCCCCTTTTTCATATTCTCCGCCATATAGCCGTCATCAGCAATAGCGGCAGACACATCGGCAAGAGACGCGCTCTCGCCCTTCTGCATGTCATTCTTTCTGGGGAAATTCTTAAGAGAAACCTGTTCAACCCCTATCGTCTTAAGCCTTCCTTCCTCATATCCGAGAAAACTCAAAGCGCAGGCATACTTGCTGTAAATGCCAAAAGCCTCATCTGAAGGCCTTACAAGAAAAACCTCGTCAGCCCCGCCCTTCAGCTTGGATATAATCAGGGCAAGATCCGCAAGATATTCGGAAGGCTCTCCTCCGGGAAGCATAAAAAGCCTGTCACAGACATCTCCGAATGAAGAGCTCCTAAGCCATATCTGAGACGATATCGGATAAACGCTTCTCTCCATATCGGTAACCGCTTCCAAATCGTCAACGGAGCCGTCAGGGCCGCCAGCGCGCCTTATGTCAGCAGGCTGCCAAAATCTGTAAGCCCTTGTGAAGCTGTCAAAGGCGGCTCTGACGGCCCGCTTTGAGTCACCGCCCTTCAGAGTCCTGAAATCCTCCTTATGGCCGCATATCCAGTAATTTACAGGAACAGCCTCCTCCTCATATAGAAGCCCCTTATCCCGAAAAGCAGCGGTTATCTCGCTGTACAGCCCCCGTATCCCCTCAAAGGATGAGGTGGATGAATGCTTTTTCATATTCACGCCCATGGATGAGCAGGCGGCCTTAATTCCAGAAAGAAGAAATGAAGGAAGCATATCCTTTATAACCGATATTCTGCCTGGCCTGTCGGCATACATGTAATCAGCGCCGCATAATCTTATAACCTCTTTTGCGATTCCTACGGAATATCTGCCCCTGAAGCCGTATGAATGGCCTGCGTGAGAATCTCCGAGAAGCTCCCTGTACCGGTGCTCCGCAGCAGCCGCAGACAACCAGAGCGATTCCCCGCTGCACATCTCGCAAAGCCCGATGGAAGCCCTGTAGCCGGCAAGCGAAAGAACCCTCTTCATGACGGCGCTTACGGCAATCACCCTTCCGTCATCAGCACTCAGCTGCCCTATTGAGGAGGTGGTCATAAGAACCTCGGCTTTTTTCCCGAATCCGAAGCTGTAAGGGGCAAACTTCTCATCCTTCTTTATAATGGCGCCAAGAGCATAATATATGGACTCCTTCTCAAGGGCAACATTTATAAATCCGTTAGGGCTTGCCTTTATAAACCTGCAGAACTGCGGGAGGCTGTCAACAGCCCCGACAATGGCGGAAGAAACATCCGGAGGCTCCATTCCCCAATCATTAGCTATTATTATCGCTATGGTTGATGAATAGTCCCCCAGCTTGTCGTCATTACATACATCAAGGGTTATGGGGAAAAAGCCTTCAGTATCCCTATCCGGAAACGCCTTCCTTATGGCGTTTATCAGAATAAGCTCAACTTTCCTTCTGTACATTTATTTTGTCTGATGCTCAATGGTGACATTAATGCGCTGTCTCTTACTGTTTTTCCATACGGTAAGCTCGACAGACTGTCCGGGTACGCATCCGTTCAGAAGAGCCTTAAAATCATCTACTGAATAGACCCTCTGTCCGTTAAAGTCGGTTATTATGCATCCCTTTTCTATTCCTGCCTTCTTTGCCGGACCGTATCCGACAACGCCGTCCACTATGATTCCATTCTTGACGGGAAGATCATAATTTTCAGCGCTTTCACGGGTTACTGTTATTGCCGATATGCCTATCCAAGGCTTTGGTGACGCCTGAACCTCTCCCTTTCTGAGAAATTTTGAGGTTTCAAGAGCGCTGTTTATGGGAATGGCGAAGCTCAGCCCCTGTGCGTTTTTATATTCATTATTGCCGGTGTATACAAGAGTGTTGATTCCAATAACCCTTCCCTTAAGATCTATAAGGGCGCCTCCTGAGGAGCCGGGATTGATGGCAGCATCTGTCTGTATGAGATCCCTGTACATAATGCCCCTGGTCTTTATATCCCTGTTCATAGCGCTTATGCATCCCTTTGAAATACTCCACTGGAACTTCAGGGGATTCCCGATGGCAATGGCGGTCTGACCAAGCTCAAGCTTTGAAGAATTGCCGAATACAGGGACAGGAAGCCCGTTCGCCTTTACCTTGATAACTGCCAAATCCTTGTTTTTTGCACAGCCGACAATAACCGCACTGAATTTTTTACCTGTCACAAGACCAACCTGTATGGTCTTTGCATTTTCAACGACATGGGCATTTGTAAGAATAAATCCGTCCTTTGTCAGTATAACCCCGCTGCCGCCGCCTTCCTTTCCCGGTTTAAAAGTAGTAATAATTGAAACGACTGAAGGCTTTGCCTTCTTTACGGCGCTGATGGTCTCCTCTTCTCCTGAAGGAGAGGCGGCAAAAGCCGGATGAAACGCGCAAATAACAGTAATCAATAAAGCCAAAGCCGCGCTAAAAAATCTTGTAATCATATATGCATCCCTAGTCCTTCTGCTCATAAACTGCCGTAGGCCTTTTCCTGTCCTTATGCTCTCCAAGGAATTTCCTAAGAGCGGCAAGATGCTTAAGATAATTGACAACCTCTCCCCTGCCAAGCTTGCTCTGACCATGCTGCCTGTCCTTGAATATGAACGGAATCTCTATAAAATGCTCATACGAGGCTTTTACAAAAATCTCCAGTCCTATCTTAAAGCCTATAGGATTAATCTCAGCATCCTTTATGATCTCCCTGCGGAAGAAGAAATAGCCGGAAGTAACATCCCTTACGTCAGTAACAATCCTGCCCATAAGAATGGCTGTCTTTGAAATAAATCTCCTGATAAGGGGCCAGTGATCGCTTCCGCCCCCAGGAACATGTCTGCTTCCTATCGATACCTGAGCCCTGTTTTCCTCAAGCGGCTTTACAAGCCTTGGAATAATTGCAGGATCATGGCTGAGATCGGCGTCCATTACGCCTATTATGTCTCCAGATGCTGCGTCTATACCGGCCATAACGGCTCCGGAGAGACCTGCCTTCTTTTCTCGGTGAACAGTCTTGACATTATACTTTTTCCCTAGCTCCTCAGCTATCTGCCCTGTACCGTCAGGAGAATTGTCATCAACCACGACCATCTCCCCGTCTATCGAATTTTCCGACAGAACCTTAAAAACAGCGTCAGCAAGAAGAGGGAGCGACTCTGCCTCATTGTAGCATGGAACAATTATTGATATCATAAAAATCCCCCTTAAACGGTTATAATCTTTGATGCTTCAGACAATGCAGAAACAATCTCATCCATTGATGCCGGATATCCGGCAGACATTGACGTAATCCCATAAGCCTCTGCCGACGTCATGCATACAATAATCCTTACGCCGGCACGCTCCAATTCGGAAATACAGAAAGAGGAGCCGGATGATTCAGCAAGCCGGACAGCCGAATTCATAAGTATTAAAGTCCCAGGAATCCTCTTGGCAAATCTCAGAGAATTAAGAAACTCCTTCATAAGGACTCTTCCAACACTCTTTTCGTCGCCTATGGAATCGGATCTTAAAAGAACAGCGGTCTTCCTGTCAGGCTCGTTGCGGACAGGCCTCTTTCTTTCAGGCTTTTCCATAACGGACGGATCCTCTCCTCTGACAAATGTCAGATAGTAGCTGAGATCGACTTCCGCAAGCGTATGCGGAATCGGCATTTTCCTTCTCATCAGCAAACTCCTCGATAAGAAATTGCTCCCAAAAGAATTTCCGCCATTAGGGCAGAAGCCACAGTCGGGAATTCCGGCGTTTTTTACACAAAGCTTTTCAACAGAAAAGCCTAATAACCTCTATCACAAAGATTAATCGGCCTTACCAAGCATCTGAAGGGATATACGCTTTTTATAAGGATCGGCAGAAAGAACCCTTACTCTGAAAATATCCCCTGCCTTAGCTATATCAGCAGGGTTTCGAACATAGCTGTCAGCCATTTTGGATATGTGGCAAAGCCCGTCCTGATGCACACCTATATCAATAAAAGCCCCGAAATTGGTAACATTGGTTACCCTGCCCTCAAGCTCCATTCCTTCACGCAGATCCTCAATGGAATCTATCCCGTCAAGAAATCTTGCAGCCCTGAACTCCTTCCTGGGGTCTCTTGCAGGATAGCGGAGATCCTCAGCAATGGATTCGATATAATGCCTTCCTATTTTTTCTCCGGAATATCTGTCAGGGTCTATCATCCCTATCAGCGACGCATTCCCAATCATATCACGGACGGATGCACCCAAATCCGATGCAATCTCTTCAACAAGTGAATAGGCCTCAGGATGAACCCTTGTCGAATCGAGAGGATTGACTCCCTCCCTTATCCTTAGAAATCCTGCGCACTGCTCAAAGGCCTTGGGACCGATTCCCTTTACCTTCTTTATCTGTGACCTGTCCCTGAAGAATCCGTTTTCGCCTCTGTAAGCGACAATATTTCTTGCAGTCTTCTCCGTGAGACCCGATATTTTTGACAGAATGGAATAGGATGCGGTATTTATGTCCACTCCTATGCTGTTCACGCATTTCTGAATGACCCTTTCAAGCTCTTCCCTAAGCTTTTTCTGATCAACATCATGCTGATACTGGCCGACACCAATGGATCTCGGATCAGTCTTTACAAGCTCTGCAAGAGGGTTCTGAAGCCTTCTGCCTATGCTTATGGCTCCCCTTACGGTAACATCCAGATCCGGAAATTCCTCTCTCGCTATATCCGATGCTGAATAGACGGATGCTCCGGCCTCGTCAACCAAAGCTGTTATGATGTCCCCGCCTGCCATTGCGGCAGCCTTCTGGGCGATAGCGAAAGCCTCCTTGGATCCCGTTCCCGTCCCAACGCCAATAGCGCCAATTCCATATTTTTTAATTATACCCGCAAGAAGAGAGACGGACTTATCCTTTGACGCCTCGTTATGCATATAAAGCACGGTATTGCATATAAATCTGCCGTCCTTATCAAGAACTGCGGTCTTTATACCAGTCCTTATTCCAGGATCCATGCCGATTGCATTCCTATAGGGGATAGGAGGGGCCATGAAAAGAGAATCGAGGTTTCTTGCAAAAACAGAGATCGC
>JAKSUM010000027.1 GCA_024409025.1 bacterium
AAAGCTATTCAAGTACGCATTTTTTCTAATTCGCTCGCTTCACCCTTGCAGAGGGGATTATCTCGACCGCAGACCTGTAAGTTTTATGCCATTGCTTTTTTCAGTACAAGGTTTTATGTCGTTGAGATACTCTGCCTCCCTTTGTAAAAGGGAGGTAGTTTTTCGTCCGATGTTAACGCATCGGTAGTACGAAAAACCGGAGGGGTACGATAATGGGGATTTTCTGAGTTAAATATTTCTGTCATACATCAGTAGAAAAATCCTAAAATAAAAAAGCCGATGACTAAATGCCATCGGCTTAATTATGGGCGAACAGGGACTCGAACCCCGGACCTCCTGAATGTAAGTCAGATGCTCTAACCAACTGAGCTACCCGCCCGGATAAATGACCCTGATGGGGTTCGAACCCATGATCTTTGCCGTGAAAGGGCAATGTCCTAGACCGCTAGACGACAGGGCCATATTTCCTCATGTTCAACATTACCAATGGGCCCACCCGGGTTCGAACCAGGGACCGATCGGTTATGAGCCGACTGCTCTGCCGCTGAGCTATAGGCCCTTGCTGCTGAATGCATAAGGATTATAATACGATTTTTTCGTTTTGTCAATAGGTTTTTTAAAAAAATAGAATTTTTTTTACTTGCTATTTTGTAAATGCTATTGTAAAATATGTCTTAGCTTAAATATTATTCATTTTGGAGGTGGGTTATGAATTGTAGGGACATTTTTGACAGGGGAATCAAATTTCATCATTATTGCAATACTGCCTATCCTTTAAGGGCAAATTCTCTTGCTGAATATGAGGTTAAGGGGCATCAAGAAAGATACGACCTTGTAAAAAAAAATATAGATGCCCAAAATGAGCTTTGTCTCTATGTTCATGTTCCGTTCTGTCAGGCAAGATGCAGATTTTGCGAATAGTTAGTTCTGGACAAGCCTGAAACTAGAGATCCTGCTGTTTATACTGAGCATCTTCTTAAGGAAATAGAAATGTACAGGGAGATTATAGGGGATAAGCCCATAGTCGGATACGATCTCGGAGGTGGCACGCCTTCTTATCTTTCGATTGAAAATTTGGAAAGAATAACGGCTTCAATAAAAAAATTCAATCTTATAGACGGAATGTACCTCAGCATAGAGACGACGCCTGTCATAGCCGCAAAGGATTTTGATAAGATAAAGGCAATAAGAGGGCTCGGATATAACAGGATTTCCATGGGTTTTCAGACTGTTTCGGAAGCGCTTCTTGAATCTCTTGGAAGGGAAGGCTCTAAATCCATATATGAAAGGGCAGTCGAAAATATAAGAAGGGCCGGATTCGACAGGCTCAATATAGACCTTATGTATGGATTCCTTAACCAGTCTGACGATGATTTTGCAAATACCATAAAATATACAATAGCCCTTAATCCTGAGTTTATAACCCTCTACAGGAACAGATATAAAGGGACAAAGCTCGAAGCGGAATCTCAGGGTGTAACCCTTTACAAGGTGAACAGGCAGTACGACATAGCATATAAGCTGCTTAGAGATGCCGGATATATCGCAAATAACGGAAAGAACACTTTCAGCAGGATTCCTGATGATTTTGGAACATCGTCATATCTTACAAAGCGTGTTGTAGATGCGACGTCTTATATCGGATTCGGGCTTGGGGCGCAGTCTTTTGTCGGAAATTATCTCGCATATAATCTCGGATGCGCCGATCATAAGCTTAGAAAGTATTTTGACGCTGTCGATAACGGCATTCTCCCGATAAATGATATAGCAGATATGCCTGTAGAAGAGGTCAGGGCAAAGGCCATATCAGTTATGTTTTATTTCGGCTTTATATCAATGAATGCTTATAGGAGTCGTTTCGGGGAAGATTTTAGAAGTGTGTACGGCAAACAGATAAAGTTCCTTGAGGATAATTTCCTTATGGAGTTTAAGGATGAAGATACTTTTATGCTGACGGATTATGGTGCGGCACATCTGTACGGCATTATACCTCTTTTTTACAGCGAAAGAAGCGTGAAGGAGATGTTCAGAATGTCCGACCGCTGGCTTAATGACAAGAAGGGCGAAGCCATCTATCTTGAAAAATATGACAGAAAAGTATTTGACAGCCCTTCAATTGCCGTTGATCTTATTGTCCTTAATAAGGAAAAAACTAAAATTCTGCTTATAAACAGGGCCGAGCATCCTTATGTCAACAGGCTTGCGCTTCCTGGAGGCTTCTATAAGAATACGGACGATACTCTTGAAGCGGCTGCCGCAAGAGAGCTGCTTGAGGAGACATCCGTAAATGCCGATGTAGGTGAAGAGAATCTCGTTAAGGTGACCTCAACAAAGGAAAGGGATCCTAGGGGATGGATCGTCAGTGTCGCATATCTGCTTGTATTGGATGAAAAGGACATAATGCCAAGAGCTGACAGCGATGCCATATATGCTGCTTGGACTGATTTAAATTCCCTTAATAAGGATGATATGGCATTCGATCATTATGATATAATAATGGGCGTGGTGAAGAAAGCTGAATTCTGATCAGTTCAGGACAAGAAATCAGTCAAATTGTATCCGTCTGACTGATGAACAGCATTTGAAGCTTCCTCATTGGGGAGGTAAAGCTGAAGCTGTCCAACATGGATAACAATGCCGCCATAAATATTCTACGACTTGCAAAGTCATTCTGAAATAAAATACCGATGGACAGTCGGAAATTACGTTCATGGAGAAAGTGTAAGCATTTTGCTATGGGGAGTGTCAAAGTGTCCGATGTTAACAAAAATTTAATTGATAATTTTACTCCTTTATGCTATATTATGGATGTAGCTATTTCCACGATACGACTTTAAGGAGTTAAAATATATTATGTTTATTGGTAATACTTTTGGATGCGGTCACTTTGGTCATATGGGCCATATTGGCCATATGGGCGGATTCGGCCACATTGGACACATGCATCACATGCCCTGCACAAGCTTTGTTCCTATGGTGGGACGCCCGTTTATGTTCGGATGCGGCAATCTTGCCGGCGGAATCCTCGGAGCTAATCTCGGCGGAATGACTGGCACAATGGTAGGAAGCAGCGTAGGGTCTTCTATCGGCGGACTTCTCGGAAGTGCCGGCGGATTCAGCGGTTCTGCTCTCGGTTCTGCTCTCGGAGCCATAACTGGCGGAGTTATCGGCGGAGCTGTCGGAAGCCATGCCGGATGGCATATGGGAATGGGCGGCATATTCTAAGCCGGACATTGGAAATCACTCCCGTTTTAAGGCGTTGTTGCCTTAATTATGGGATTGACTGCTTTGTAACAGGATAAACAGCTATAAGAAGGGGCAGGGATTTATTTGTTCTCCGTCCTTTTTTAATTGCTTTTTCCCCCTTTTGAAGGGGTTTTCTGCTGATTATTGAAATATTATCCTTTAATAATTAAGTAAGTATAGAGAATAGGAATGACGGAGGTTTTCTCATATGAATCAGGACCCGCTTTTTGAACTCACGCGTTCGCCTCAGCTTAATGCACTTATTAATAGAACTAAAGATTTTTACAGCGGAGAGATTACAGACGCAGAGTATAAGGAAAGCATAAAGGCTCTCTATTCATTCAGAAAGGAGCTGAGAGAGGTTCTCAGGGAGCAGATTAAGTTTACCCCCATGACTCCTTCCCTGCGCCGCCAGACTGACAGTATTGAGATTTATCTTGAGGATATAAGAAAGTCTTTGGAGGAGATATATTCCTATTTTAATGATCGGAACAGGGATCATATTGAAAGCGGGCTTTTTAAATGCAGAGCCTCTTTCGACAAGCTTGCTCTCGCCATTGATGAGATTCAGAAGGAGGAGGCGTCCGGAAAGGAGTATTCCAAGGCACCTCTTCAGAATGAGCTTATGAGAATAGGATATGCTATGCTTGAGGGCTCTGTTTCACGTGATGCTTTTAAGATAAAGCTTGATTCCATGAAAAATTCCCTCCGCATGTATTATGGCTATTTCGGCAATATTGTTCCAAGTGGTGGAGAGAGGGAATATTTTGAGGAGCACAGGGAGGAGATGCGTCTGACTGTAAGGGAGTACATAAAGGCTCTTGAAGAGGCAAGCCTTTATTACAGGGATTTCAATCCCGAACATGTTAAGTCAGGGCTTTCAAGATCCCATGATGCGGCGGAGAAGCTGCTTGAATTCCAGCAGAAGCTTCTTGAGCTCAAGTCCGTAAAGAGATGCTTTAAGTGCGGAGCTGAGAATGAGGCTTCTTCCAGATACTGTATTTCATGCAGTGCCGCCCTTCCCGTAATTGCAGATGAGAGCGGAGAGACTATTGATTTTAAGGTTGATGAGAATAACTCAATAAATAATACAGGCCATGTGCAGACTGAGCTTACAAAAAAGGTGACGGACACCGTTGATGCCTTTAAATCAGGAGCAATGACCCTATATGACGCATCAGCTGTAATATCATCGATAACGGACAGCATAGCTCAGACAAGGAAAGAGAAGGAGAGCCTTCAGATTCCTCAGGAGATACAGCAGGACAGCGAGTATGCCCCTATGTTTAATGAGGTTGAAGAGCTTATGACTGCCGGCCTTATTGATATGGAGGAAGGGCTAAGATCGCTTCTTTATTCGATGGAAGGAAATGACGAGTCCGGAATGATTTTCGCAATAGAGCGATTTCTCGGAGGTGCGGACAGCCTGTCTAAGGTAGTAATGATGTCGCAGCAGGCCCAGTCGGAACAGTAATGTCTCTTAAGAATGCTTTTTCAGGGCTTTTCGGTCCATTTAGCGGCAAGGGTCTTGCTCTTGTCTCGTCAATATTGGATGTTTTCAGGAATATACCTTATGAGAATATTTCCAAGATTAATTCGGAGCCATGTTCATTGAGAATGCCCGATGTGATTATGAGGGAATATGAAAAATATGGTCTTGGAGGCACATGCTTTTCAATAACATGGCTTCTTAGGGAGGTTTTGAGGGAATTCGGGACAGATGCGGATATATGCATGGCAGATCGGACATATGCGGAAGACGCCCATTGCGCCCTTGTCTTTAATGACGGGAATTCTAAATATCTGCTCGATCCTGGATATCTGATTTTCAGGCCGATTTTAATTCCTGAGGACGGTAACAGAATAGATTTTACATTCGGAGACGGGAGATTTTATATGGAGAGGGACGGAAGTTGCGCATCTCTCTATTCTTCAGTCTCCGCAGATTTTTCAAAATTCAGATACAGGCTTAAGCTTCGGGCTGTTTCGGTATCTGAATTTTTTGGCTTTTGGCAAAGAAGCTTTTCTTTTGCGATGATGAATTACGTTATTGTAAACAAATATATAGACGGAAAGCTTTTTTACCTTAAAAACACATGCCTTCATGAGGGCAGGGACAGGGTTGTCCATATGACTCCGGAGGAGACATCCTTGTGGCTTGATTCCGCAGGGATAAGCGGACGGGAGTTTCTGAAGGCTTTTGAGAAAGGAAAGAAAAATGCATAAAAGAGAGCCCGTTCCAGAGGTCAAGCTTTTTTACGCTGTTCTGTACAGCGATGACAGCGTTCTTGAGCAGGTTAAGTCTATTCTTTCGGAAAAGTGGGGAAGGATTGATTTTATAAGCCCTTCTTTTGATTTTGACAAGACGGATTACTATTTTCCTGAAATGGGAGGGGGGCTTAAAAGAATTTTTATGTCTTTTGAACGGACCATAACTCCCGAAGCGCTGATAGACGCCAAGCTTTTTTCGGATAAGGCTGAGGAGGAGCTTTCGGACTGCGGAAGAAGGCTTGCCAATCTTGATCCCGGCTATATCGACTGTGCCAAGCTCGTGCTTGCCAGTTTCAAGGGCGCGTCTCACAAGATATATATTGACAAGGGAATATATGCGGATTTGACTCTCAGATATTCAAAGGGAAGATTCGAGCCTTTCGGATGGACTTTCCCTGATTTTAAGGACGAATCCTATTACCCCTGTCTTTTAAAAATAAGAAACATTTACAAGGAACAGATAAAACATGTCAGATAATATGCGTTTCAGCGAGGCGCTTTCTGCTTTTGGAGGCGACAGGAAACAGCTTATAAGGATTCTTCAGTCGGCACAGAGCGAGTTTTCATATATATCTGAAGACACAATCCGCCGCATATCCGAGAAAATGAATATTCCTGTCTCGGAAATATACGGGGTTGTGACTTTTTACAGGCAGTTTTCGTTAAATAAGCCCGGCAGGCATATCATAAAGGTATGCAGCGGCACCGCATGTCATGTGGGAGGCTCGGAAAAGCTCTCAGAGCTGATAGGCGACATGCTTTCCATTTCGTCCGGAGAGACTACGGAGGACGGGATGTTTACTCTTGATGAGGCGGCATGCCTCGGATGCTGCAGTCTTGCTCCTGTCATGATGATTGACGGAAAGGTTTACGGAAGGCTTACTGAAAAGAAGGTTTCGGATATTATAAATTCTTTCAGGGAGGGCGATTCCATATGAGAATTCTTGTAGGCGCATCCTCCTGCGGAATTTCCGCAGGAGCTGACGGGGTTATCGGCGCAATCGATGCCTATCTTGAATCTGTAGGAAGGCCGGAGAGGGCTGAAAGGACCGGTTGCATTGGAATGTGCTTTGCCGAGGTCCTTGTCGAAATCATTAACGGTGAAGAGTCACGTTTCTATGGATGGGTTACTCCTGAAGCCGTTGTTTCAATAATAAAGGGTGAGCTTGAAGGCTCTATTGACGAGTCTCTTATCGTTGATGCCGAAAAATTTCTGTCCGGACAGAAGAGAATTGTCCTCAGAAACTGCGGAAGAATAATACCCTCGGACATAGATGACTGCATGAATTCCGGAGATTCCTATAAGGCTCTGCAAAAGATTTTCTTAGAGCGGATTTCGCCTGAAGACGTAATCAGGGAGATTGAGATTTCCGGACTGCGGGGCAGAGGAGGGGGAGGATTCCCGACCTTTTTTAAATGGAGGGCTGTAAGAAATTCCGAAGGCTCATGCAAGCATATAATATGCAATGCTGATGAAGGCGATCCCGGAGCCTTTATGGACAGATCCGTGCTTGAAAGCGATCCGCATTCTGTTATAGAGGGCATGACCATAGCCGGATTTGCTGCCGGAGCGTCTTGCGGGCATATATACCTTAGAGCCGAATATCCTCTTGCCGTAATGAGGATGAAGGAAGCCGTAAGGCAGGCTGAGGAGAGGGGGTTTCTTGGAGAGAATATCCTTGGTTCCGATTTCTCCTTCTCTATCGAAATAAAGGAAGGCGCTGGCGCTTTCGTATGCGGTGAAGAGACTGCTCTTATTGCCAGCATGGAGGGGCGTCGGGGAATGCCTGTTTTGAGGCCTCCGTATCCGGCACAGAAGGGATTCTGTTCTGAGCCTACATGCATAAATAATGTTGAGACGCTGGCAAATGTCCCATGGATTATCTATAACGGCGGAGATGCTTTTGCAAAAGCCGGCGTCGGAAAATCCAGAGGAACGAAGGTATTTGCAGTTGCCGGAAAGGTAATGACTCCGGGACTTGTCGAGATAGAGATGGGAACATCCATTCATGATCTGGTGTTCGGAATATGCGGAGGCCTGAAGGATTCAAGGCCTTTGAAGGCTGTACAGCTCGGAGGTCCTTCCGGCGGCTGTATTCCGGCATCGTTGGATCATCTCTCTCTTGATTATGAGACGATAAAGGAAACCGGAGCCATTATGGGATCCGGCGGTATGATTGTGCTTGATGATTCATCATGCATGGTTGATCTTGCAAGATATTTCCTTACATTCACTCAGTCCGAGAGCTGCGGAAAGTGCACGTTCTGCAGGGTTGGCACCAGAAGGATGCTTGAAATTCTGGAGAAGGCGGTTTGCGGAAAGGCTTCAAGTCAGGATATCGAGCGTCTTGAGGATCTGGCATTGTCTGTCAAAAAATCCTCGCTTTGCGGATTAGGGCAGAGCGCTCCCAATCCGGTGCTTACTTCACTTAAATATTTCCGCAGCGAGTATGATAGCCATATTTCCGGAAGCTGTCCGTCTCTTTCATGCAGGGAGCTTGTGAGATTTTTTATTGACTCTTCCAAGTGCAGAAAATGCGGCGCATGCTTCAAAAAGTGTCCTGCCGGCGCGATTGTCAGGAATGATTCCGGTTTTGCCATAGATCATTCAAAATGCGTAAAATGCGCGTCGTGCTTCAATTCATGCAGATTCGGAGCTGTATCGAGAGGCTGAGGCATGAAAATAGGTTATCCGAATAATCCAAGGCATGAGCTTGAAAAAGAGATTGCTTGGGCTAAGGAGCATGATTTTGACTATGTTGAGCTTTATATAGAGGAAGGCAAGACATCGCCTTCCTCAGTCAGCGTCGCGTCTGTATCCGCCCTTCTCCATGAATTTCCGTGCATGGGCTCAGGACATATTCCGTGGTATCTGCCTTTCGGTTCTCCTGTAAAGTCAGTAAGAAAGGCTGCTGTATCTGAAGCGGAGAGGTACTTTGAGGTCTTTGCCGGAGTCGGGATAAATGCCGCCGCTGTCCATGCCCATTGGTGCGGAGGCGGATTCTCGGCAAAGGAAATGATTTCTTTTCAGAACGAATCTCTTCATTCCCTTATGGATATGGCTGCTGGATACGGAATAAGAATCCTCTTTGAGCTTACAGACAGGAAGGAGGATTCCCCTGAGAACATCAGGCAGATTCTTGCTTCCTGCCCGTCTGCGGGATTTCTGCTTGACACGGGGCATGCTAATGTATGCGGAAGAAAGCCGTCGGATTATCTGAAGACACTGGCCGATCGGATATCACATGTTCATCTTCATGATAATTTCAGGGATATGGATCTGCATCTTCCTGTAGGCTGCGGCAATATTGACTGGGAGCATTTTTTTAAGCATCTGAGGTCATTCTATGACGGAACCGTCACTCTTGAGATATTTTCAAAATACAGGGAATATATTCTGTTCAGCAGGGAAAAGGTTCTTAAATATTGGAATCAGACATGAAACCCTGAAGGCAGCCTTATTCCTTGTCTTATTTGCATTATTTTTGATTTCTGCGTTTGCCGGAACGGCTTATGCGTCAAATGTTGTATATATAGAGTCGGACATCAGGGGAATCGCATGCGTCTATGTTAAAAGGTCTTCGGAGAAAACATTCTCAAAACGCTTGATTGAGCTTCCGTGCAGGCTTGAGCTCGAATCCGGCTCGCCTGTTGATATTGTGATAGAGCAGGATTTCATGTTCTTTATGAAAAGGAGGGCATCTGCGGAAAATATA
>JAKSUM010000028.1 GCA_024409025.1 bacterium
CAAATAAAAACCCTCAGATTAAGTGGTATATAAATAATATGCCAATATCAGCGGAACTTTCTAAAACTCAAATAAACGAAAAGCTGTCTGATAAAGTAATAGATGAGAAGTATAGGAAGGCTATAATAAGATCATTTGAACTCTTCACCGAGAACCAATTAGGTACTATCTTAAAATTTGGCAAGGTAATAAAGGGTGAGAATAAAACAGAACTCCTTCAGCGTACCAAATGCAGAGTTACGGATGACAGGGTTGTCCTATACTCATTGTATAAATACGCAGAGGAATGTGGCAATTATTACGAATTCACTCTAAGCACACTTCTTGACAGCACGATACAATCCAAAGGAGTAAGCCCCGTAAAATTATTCGGTCTGGAAGCGGATGAGATGGAAGCCATCCTTAGAGGACTTTCAGTAAAATACGATGATTTTATCAATGTGTCATTCACACATGATTTAGACAAGATTGTTTTGAGGGATTACCACACATCCCAAGATGTTCTTGGACTGTTCTGAGCCTTATCCATTCTTTTTTAAGAGCGTAGCAGAACCTTCAGACGCTCATTAATTAAACGATACCATAAGCAAGAGAAGAAGGAATTCCATGTCATACTATAGCGATTATTTTGAGATAGACAAAAACTATTATCCGGTTATAAACCAGAATTCAATCAAAGATCCTGCGAACAGATGGCAGGACACCTACCCTCATAAAACCTTCATAAGCCTCCTTGAATCTGCCGAAAGAATGCTGGCAAGAGGAACGGGAGCGGATAAGAAAGGAATATGGGTGGAAGGAGCTTACGGAACGGGAAAATCCAGAGTCCTATGGGCATTGGGAAGCCTTCTCTCCTGCTCAAATCAGGAGCTTGAAGAATACTTTAACAGCAAACAATAATAAAGGAGGCAAATCAATAGAAGAATACTTTAACAAATATCCGGACGAGTTCTCACAGTACAGCGATCTGCGTGACAGGCTTTTAAGCCACAAACAGAACCTGATAATAACAGCCAACAGATACGGCTGCAGCATAGACACCCCTCAGAAATTCATAAACGCAATATATGAGACCGTCTCAGGAGAGCTGGCAAAAAAACATCTGTCATCAGGCAAAAGCTCGCTAAGGAAAAAATTTGCAGAATGGATCGAAAATCATCCAAAGGCATTTGATGAGGCAAGAGAAAAATCATCATACATAGGCAAGCCTGTACAGACGGATACAATAGAAAGCATAGTCAGAAAACTGAAAAATCTCTCAGAGCCTAACACATACCTTATTGAAAACCTGCTGGAAATGAGGGAAGCGGAAGGCTGGAGAATGATGAATTTTGAGATAGACGATCTTAAATCATGGATCTCGGAAGTCATTGATGAAAACGGTCTCAAGGCAATAGTATTCATATGGGACGAATTCACGCCGTTTTTCAGCGCTTCTTCTTCGGCAATCAACATATTCCAGTCGCTTTCAGAGCTTTCAAACGAGAAGCCTTTCTATCTTGTTATCGCAACGCATGGAATCAAGGCTTCAAATGCTAAAAAGGGAGCGGAGGGCGAAATAGCAAAAGTCTCGGACAGATTCGTACATAAGACGATAGAGATGCCCGACAATATAGCCCTTTCACTTATGAAGCAGGCTTTCAAGGTGAAGGAAGGCAAGGAAGATGAATACGCAGAGCTGACAGAGGAGCTGAACGGAGACCTTTCCGAAGCGAGAGCCAAAGTATGCAAAAAGGCTGGCATTGAGGACGGAATATTAAGAGGGGTCTTCCCTATTCATCCCATCGCAGCATATCTGCTAAAGCACATATCCGAAAATTTCGCATCGAACACAAGAAGCATGTTCAACTTCCTGAAACAGGATGAGAGTACGAACGACGTCAGGGCATTCCAATGGTTTATAAACAACTACAGTCCGGACCCGAGCAAATCCGATATTCTCACCATAGATTTCCTTTGGGACTTCTTCTATGAAAAGGGAGCTGACGGCAATGCCCCGGGAATCTACGGCAGATCAAATCTTGACGAAACCATAAGGCAAATTCTCGACTCGTACAAGGCCTTTGAAAGAAGGCTCACAACGGAAGAACAGCACAGGGTCCTCAAGACGGTCCTCATGATGAACGCAATCAACAGGAAGACGAATGACTCCCTCACTCTGCTTCTTCCCACGAAAGCAAACATAATGGAAGCATTCAAGGGCAATTACAGCCTTGACGAGAATACTGCCGCAAGCATACTCGATCTTCTGAAAGACAAAAAAATACTGTTTATACAGAAGACCCGTGACGGCGAGATATACTGCCCAGTAATGTACGAATCCGCAGATGAGGCGGAAGAAAAGCTTCCGTCAACCATGGATCTTGTAAGAAGGGCTAAAGTAATGGAGGCATTCTCTTTTGGGAAAGCCATTGAATCCGAATACTCTTTTAGCGAAGCAAGCATTGATAATTTTACGGCGACAACGAACAAAAAAATAAACGAGAAAAAATTTTATCAGACGGGCTGCATAATCTGTTACGCAAAGGACAGAAACGAAGAAAACAGGATGCAGGAGCTTTTGCATGCGGCGTCAGAAAACGAGAAATGCAACGGCATTATATTTATTGACGCTTCAAGCTCAGTAATTCCGGAAGATATAGAGAGAAGCTACTGTGAAGCAATCAAAAACTATAAGCATTATACCGGCAAGGATGAAAATCAGGCTGACTACTGGAAGGCGGAATCGGAAAACGCCCTCAGAGACTGGAAAAGAAGAATAATTGACGGGGAATTCATAATCAGAAACCATAATCAAGCGGAAAGAATGCCCAGCCTCCAGCAGCTCAAGGACTCAATGATTCAGAAAGTAATGGAATCAAAGGAGTTTTCATTTGTAAGCGCCAAGGTCTCGGATCAGTTTTTCACATCCTCCCACGCACAAAAAGGGGCAGAACTGGGAATAGCAAATTTATGCGGCGGAATCTTTACCACTGATAAGATAAAATCACTTTTAGGGACGGCGTATAATAATACGGAATGGAAAAATGGCAATACACGTCTTGCAGGCATAAAGAAAAGAGTCGACCACATCATAAAAAAAGGACTCAAGGAAAATGGCAGGATATCAATAAGGGATATATTCACCGATCTTGAAAACAAGGGCTTCAGGCCATTCGGCACATACGCATACCTAATGGGATTCCTTCTCTCGGACTATGCGTCAGGAGAATACCGCTACAGCGATGAAAGCACGGGCGGAAAGATGACTCCGGACAAGCTTGCAAACATAATCAGCGAGTACATAAAGAACAGAAGCGACGAGATAT
Source organism: bacterium (assembly GCA_024409025.1). GTDB lineage: Bacteria > Vulcanimicrobiota > CADAWZ01 > CADAWZ01 > CADAWZ01 > JAKSUM01. Next base: position 3,309 of record JAKSUM010000028.1, read on the forward strand.
CGGGTAAACCGTCAAAATACAGGGACAAGTACATAGAGATAATGACCCCTGAGCAGAATGCCTTTGCAAAATTCGCATGCAGAACATTCTCCATAGAAGAGGAAAACTCCATCGAGACAATAATCAGCGCAATGCGTTCAAGGCTCTCACAAAAGGGATATCCGATATGGCTTATGGAGTACTCCGAAAACATTGAGATCGAAAAGTGCATATCACTTCTTGCCCAAGTAGCAAACAATGACGAGGGAAAGCAGGGACCCCTTGAGAGAGCGGCAGAGCTTGGCAAAATCTTCATAAACTGCCCCGAAAAGGAGAGCCTTTTTGAGGAAGCCCTCAATGAAGTGCATTACCCCGAATACCTTAACAAGGCGCTTGAAGACCTTTTTGACGGTGAAATACCTGCAACAGCAAGGAAAATAGGAGCGAGCAACCACACTGAGGACGCAAGAAGAAGAATCGGAAGCGGAGACGCTTCATGGCTCTGGAAAAAAGATACGGGAACAGAGGAGCTTGGAAAGCTTCTGACGGAGTACAGGATAATACTTGAGAGCGCCAATTTTACCGCAAAATCGTCCGACTTTGAATCCTGCATGGAAAAATGGCAGTCCTTTGCATCAGAACTTAAAATGCCGTCAGGCCTTATAAAAAAATATGTTCCGGCAGCTGCGGATTTTATAGATTCGCTTAAAGAGATTGCCATAAAAGGCGCCCCTTCACATGAAAGCAGGGAGAAATTCCTCAACATCCTCACAGAAAGGCACGAAGAGATTAAATCGCTAAAGCGGGAAATACCGGAGCTTATCAAAAAACACTATCCTTCACTTCTCAAAGATTTCGGATTGGAAGAGATGGAAGAGCTTACGGAACTGCTGCCAGAATCCTCATTCACATCAAAGGAATCGGCATACGAAAGCGACATAAGGGCAAACAGCGAAAAAATAGGCGCCACTTCCATGAGAAAGAGCATGCAGGAAATCTGGAGGGACAATACGGGATACAATTCCCCCAACGAATGGTGCATCTCCCACAATGCCCCCATATGGATAATTGTTCCCGATGAGGAACGAAGAGAAGCGGAAAAACTGTTTGACATACTTAACGGCGGCAGCGCATCAAATGATGAAATCAGAAGATGCAGGCAATATCTTGAATCCATGCCCTCATTCATTAAAACGCTGAATGATGAGAAAACAATAGCCGACTCATTCAGGAATAAAATTATAGGAAAGAATATTGCCGTAATTACTCCTGAAGAGACAAAGAAGAGCCTTTATACAGAGCTTGGACAGAATCCTTATGAATGGCATGAAAACGCAGCCAGAAAAACGGCAGACAGGCTTGCAAGGGAGAAATACTTCAAAGACGGCATGAATGACGTAATAAAAGAGATAGACGGCATGAGTCCGGAGAATGCGAAGGCATATCTGAGAAATCTCGTGAAAAACAACTTTGACGCAGGAATAGCAATCCTGTCAGATAAGAAAGGCATATAAGCAGATGCATAACCTGTCAGCAGATGACGCAGTCAGAAAAATAAACGAATATCTGAGAAACCCCTATCAGACACTGCCGCTTCTTATTGAAGCAGACGGCAGCGCGGATTATAAGAGCATACTCGGCAGAATAACGCTTAAACGCATAAGGGCAAGCTCGTTCTGCAATGAGGACTCATTTATAAATTGCGATGAGCTGATAAGAGAACTCGGAAATTCAAATGAAGACACGGTCATTCTCGGAGCAGGAGACGCATATCTTCTTTGCGGGGACAATCTTTTCGAGCATATAGCCGGAATTCAGTCGAAATGCAAGATTGTCGCATTATGCAGGGGAAGCAGGCAGATTCTCGAACGTATGGCGGAACGGGATCCGAAAATGCGTGAAGGCAGAATCCTCTTTGTTGCGGATTCGCACTTGGACTACTCGATAAAAAAGGCATATTCGGAATATACCGCCAAAGAAGGGGAAAGAACAGCCGTCGGTTTCAGAAAGCTCCTTCAGGAGCTGGAAAACGGCATATACGGAGAAATCACCGTAAAGACACGGCTTCCAATAAAATCGGCAATAAGGGAGATATCAGACCCGTACGAGGAGGCAAAGGACAAAACTGACGGACTGTCCATACCTAAAGACGCTCTTGACATGGAGATGTGGCAGGCATTCGCAAAAAATCCTGAAGAGGAATCGGAAGATCCGTCACACTGGAGAACCTATATAAAAATCCTTATGCAGGGCTCTGAAAATTCGTATCTTGAAAAAGCGGCAAAGACCTCTGAAACATTCAGGAACTACAGAAGCAGAATAATATCGGCGCTGCTTGATGAGGACAGGCACAGCCCTGAATTTCATAATCTGAAAAAAGAACGGGAAAAGGTTCTGAGAGAAACGGGCATAAGCGAGGAAGAGATATCGTCATACATCATTAACTCAAGAAAAATAAGAGGATTTGACAGAATATATTATTTTTCCGACTCGCTTAAGGAAAAGAGGGAAATAATAAGGGCAATATCCCAAGAACAGATAATCCCCGTGGATCTTCGGGAAATATATCCCGATCTTGCGGCATACATATCCGAATACAATATTCAGGAGTGTCAGGAATCCGTAATTTCCGAATACTTCCATCAATACAGGATTCAGAAGCTTCTTAATAAAATTGACGGCAATTTCATTAAGAAAGTAGAATCATTCGCATCAGGGAAAAAGCCTTATAACAGCCTGCAGACAAGATCATCCATCACGGAGAGGAAAAACGACATGGAGACGCTTCTTGTCTGGATAGACGCCCTCGGAGCGGAATATGCGGAATTCATAACATTAAAGGCAGCATCCCTTGGAATGGAGGCGGAGACGGAAATAGGAAGAGCCTCCTTCCCCACCCTTACTTCCGAGAACAGGGAATTCTACAGCGAGTGGCACGAAGGTCTGAAGAGATATACAAAAACGCTTGACGACATAAAGCATGGAAGAAAAGGCATGAGTCCGGACGATGAAGGCCTTCCGCTTTATATAGCCGACGAGCTGGATGCAATATCATCAGAATTAAAGAAAATAAGGAACGAGCTTTCAAGCGGAAAATATAAGTCGGCAGTAATAGCATCGGATCATGGGGCAAGTCGTCTTGCGGTCATCAGCCCAAAAGAATACAGATGGGAAATGGCTGAAAAGGGCATACATTCAGGCAGATGCTGCAGAAAGAGCGATACGGACAATAAGCCCGAAAAGGCGGTAGAGGGAGCCGGATTCTGGTCTCTTGCCAATTATGACATGTTCAAGGGCGGAAGACAGGCTGTCTGTGAGGTACATGGAGGGGCGAGCCTTGAAGAAACCGCAGTGCCTATAATAAGGCTATCGCTAATTTCACCAGCCGATCGGATTGAAGCGGATATTCAGACTGAAAAAATCGAGCTGGATGCAATCGGCAATAAGGCGGAAGCCGTAATATACGTAAACAGAAATATCGGAACTGTAGAGCTTAAAATCAGCGGAGCGAAGACCAGTCATATAGGCAAGATTGACGCATATCACCATAAATTCCTTATTGAAAATACAGATACCGGAATCCATAACGCCCAGATTTTCGCATACGGAAGAAAAATCCGAGAAACAGATATTATGATTGGGAAAAAGACAATAGCAAGGTGCAATAAAAAGCAGGAGGATTTCTTTTCCTGATGAGGCAGGCGGTTAATACATGAATACAGAACAAAAACTCAGAACCTGCTTTAACGGCATGGTCATCCATAAAAATCTGAAAAACACAGGATTTTTTTCCTCACTCTCCCTTCCGTCATTTACAAGGGACTGGATCCTTCAAAGATTCGAGGACAGTGAAGGCAATTTTGATCCGGCAAAGGTAACGGAATTTACAAACAGGGTGATCCCCAAAAGAAAAGACTGGACGGCAATAAAAAGCAGGCTCATAAAAGACTTTGAGCCTGTAAGAATGCTGACAAAAATATCCGTATCCATAGACGTACGGACAGGCAAAGTATCATTCAGCCTTCCGGAATTGGGAGTTTCGGACAAAGAGACAATAATAGAGGACAGGGACTGGAACAGGTTCAAAAACGAGATCATCAATGCGAACGGCTGTGAAGTCTGGGGAATGATTGAGCTTCTATATAAAGAGCCTGAAGGAAAGCATCTGGGACAGATAAGGCTGTCCGAATTTCAGAATTTCTGCCCGTATGAGATAAACCCTGAATATTACAAGGATGCAAGAAGCCAATTTACGACATCGGAATGGATTGACATACTTTTAGGAGCCGTAGACTACAACGCTTCAGGATATCCGGATGAGGAATCAAAGCTTTCAATGCTTTCAAGGCTGCTTCCATTTGCCGAAGAAAGACTGAATCTTGTCGAGCTTGCCCCAAAAGGCACGGGAAAATCGTATCTTTTCGGCAAAGTAAGCCGTTACGGCTGGCTTTCGAGCGGAGGAACCATGAGCAGGGCAAAGATGTTCTACGACATAAACAGAAGAGCCGAGGGAATCGTAAGCGGATATGACTTCATAACCCTTGACGAAGTGCAGACGATATCATTCGGAAGCGGCAGCCAGAAAGACATTGACGAGATGAGGGCGGCGCTAAAGGGCTATCTTGAACAGGGAACATTTACTGTCGGAAATTACGCAGGAAAGGCGACGGCAGGGCTTATACTGAGCGGCAACATATCACATGAGCTTCTTGAGAGCGAGGGAGCATTAGACATGTTTTCAGAGCTTCCGACAATATTTCATGAATCCGCACTCATAGACAGGCTCCATGGATTTATTAACGGTAAAAACATACCGAGAATGAAGGAAGAGTTAAAATGCTGCGGATGGGCGCTTAACTCCGAATACTTCTGCTCAATACTGCATGAATTAAGGTCGGATCCGTCATATATGGCAATAACGGAAGAACTTCTTGACATACCTTCAGATGCGGATACCAGAGATTCCACGGCAGTAAAAAGAATTGCCTGCGCATACCTGAAGCTTCTTTTCCCGAATGCAAGAAATGCCGAAGACGTAAACAGACGGGAATTCAACAGGTACTGCCTCAAACGGGCAATGCGAATGAGGGGTTTCATAAAAAACCAGCTGGCAATAATAGATTCAGAATACAGAGGTAAAATAATGCCTTTAATCCGGACAAAAGGACTATAAAAAAAGAGAGCTTTTCAGCTCTCTTTTTTTGTTAAAACTTAATCCAGACGGCAGGCCTTACTGCAACATCCATCTTTGAGGCATCCGCAGAAGACAGGGCACCGTATTCGTCAACAATCATTGCAGATTTACCAGGATTGTTCCTGTCGGTTTCCCTCAGCCACCATTTGCATGTTGCGGAATTACAGTCCGTCCTTTTCAGGTTAAGAAACTCCGTAGGCGGGCATGTCTTTAAATCATCATCAAGCAAATCATAAACCTCATCCTCAGAAAGAAGGAAAACCCTGCCTCCGGCATTCTCATCATTGTCAATAAACGCCCTCTCCTCATCCGTAAAGAATGCGCCGTAAAAATTGACATTAAGGAATCTGTATATATCGCTTGTTTTCCAGCAATTTTCAGAGCTGTCAAATAACGAATCAAAAAGACCGTACCTGCTGAACAGAAGAGCCCTGTTATTCTCAGAATGAATAACAATCCACTCAATAGGCATTATTGAGGCATCAAGATTCTGGGGGCATCTTCCAAATTTTACAATATATCCCCTCTTAAAAGGATTATCATATTCTTCCTCAGGCTGCCCGTTATTATCCTGTTCGGGGAGCTCGGGAACAGACGGCTCGGGAAGCGGATCGGGAGACGGAAGCTCAGGAAGCGGATCGGGAGACGGAAGCTCGGGAAGCGGATCAGAAGACGGAAGCTCAGGAAGCGGATCGGGAGACGGAAGCTCGGGAAGCGGATCAGGAGACGGAAGCTCGGGAAGCGGATC
>JAKSUM010000029.1 GCA_024409025.1 bacterium
GTGGGAATGTTTAAAACACTGGCGCTCTCATCAGCCCAAAACAGATTCTTCAGAGGCTGCAGAGCTCTTGTCAGCGGATTAAGGGAAAAGGCATGTGACTATTTCAGAAAATCAATAGATAAGGATCCAAAGCTTGCAGACGCATATTTCATGCTCGGATATTTTGAATGGAACGAGAAAAAATATAAGGCAGCCGAAGAATGCTTCAAGAAGGCAATGCTCCTTCACGGCTCGCTTGTAAATACGATAAAACCAGCTCTGCCAAGTCTGAGAATGATAATGCCCATAACATGCAATCTTTCATTGGCATTTTACCCAGATCTGATAGGAGTAGCATCACTTCTTGCTTTATGCCATAGATGCAGCCAGTCAGAGAATCCGGCAGAAGGGCTGGAGCAGGTGCTCGATCTTATTCCCGGGCAGAGCGTTATATCATTTATTCTTTCCGTAATATTCTATGAGCAGGGAAAAAGAGAAAAAATAGCATCCATGCAGCATGATCTGTCATGCGACAGCGCAGGCGGAACGCTCAACATGCTTATGCTGGCAAAAGCCCTGTCAGAATCCGGCAGAGAGGAAAAAGCGATTGAGGTCATATCAAAGGCCCTGTCATCCGATGCCCTCGATCCTGATCTAAGGAAGGATTTCGAATCTCTTGAAAAAGCATGCAGGCATAATTCAAGCGGAAGGACAGCCGAAAATGCCGAGCTTATGCTTTTTGAAAGGCTCGGCATAAAGGCAGGCTCAGCAATCGCTTCAAAATCAAAAAAGGCAAAGTCCCAGACTTCATGCGAGACTGCGGCTAAGGAAATAACATATATATATTCAGAGGCAAAAGAAAAAAAATACAGGCTCTATAACGGCATGACTATTGGAAGAAAAGGCGATCTTGATCTGCCTTGGGAAGAAGATTTTCCAGAACAGTGCGCAAGCATATCAGAATGTGACGGAATTTGGTCTATTATGCCCGAATCAAAAAATGCCCGAATATCCATAAATAATTTCAGAATAACAAAAAAATCATCGATTAATATAGGCGACACTTTAAGGATTGAATCATCTGATTTTGAGTTCAGGCAGATAAAAAAGAATGCAAGATAAATATTTTTACATGGCATTGTCCAAGCTCCCCGTAAAAACAGTTCAGGCGCTTATGCTTGCGGATGAACTGACAGGACTTTTCCAAAGGCTGCCAAAAATGAATGCCGAAAATATATGTAAATCAACAGGCATAAAAAAAAGTCAGGCGGAACGGATAGAACATGCAATCATGGACTATGAGAAAAAAGGAAGAGAAGATGAAAACAAGCTGTCTGAATACGGCTTTAGGCCTGTCTGCATCAATTCAGACGAATACCCTGCCCAGTTAAAGACAATAGCGGACGCTCCCCTAGCATTATATGTAAAAGGCATGCTTCCCCAGCCTAATGATGCCTGCATTTCAGTAGTAGGCTCAAGAAAGGCAGACTCATACGGTCTTGAGGCTGCCTTCAGAATATCAAAAGAAATAGCGACGGAAGGTGTCTGGATAGTAAGCGGCATGGCAAGAGGGATAGATGGCGCGGCGCACAGCGGAGCACTATCAGCCAAAGGCCGTACTGCAGCAGTATGGGGATGCGGTCCGGACACGGTATATCCTCCGGAACACGGAACAATGGCGGATAAAATAGCCTCATACGGATGCATAATAACGGAGTATCCAATCGGAACTCCTCCTGCCAAAGCAAATTTCCCAAGAAGAAACAGAATCATAGCGGCTATGAGCATCGGTACAATAGTTGTTCAGGCAGATGAGCGCAGCGGTTCACTGTCGACAGCAAATCAGGCTCTTGAATTCGGAAGAGAGGTAATGGCCGTCCCCGGATCAATATTCAGCAGCCTTTCAAAAGGGCCTCACTCTCTACTAATGGACGGAGCTCATCCCGTATCAAGCGGAACAGATGCCCTTTCATATCTCGGATTAAAGGAGCCTTCAAAAGAATCAGAGCTGAAAAAGAAGAAACATATTGAGGGCATGGCCCGCCAGATATATGATATATATGAAATGTGCGACGGGCTAAAGCCGGCATCCGCCATTGCTGACGAGCTTTCATATCCTGCAGAAAAAATAATGTCAGCCCTGTCAATTCTTGAATCAAAAGGGCTTATTAAACGCTGTCCGGGCGGAATTTTTATAAAAACATAATTTTTTTGCAGGAAAAAATAAAAAAACCAACTAACTTTAACATCTTTAAAAAGGCAAAAGCCTTAAAATATAAAACGGATACCAGAAATCGGAGCTCGAGAACAGTGAAATACAAGGGATTTATAATAGTTGAATCGCCGGCCAAAGCAAGAACTCTGGAAAAGTATGCAGGAAAAGACTATATAATAAAGGCCTCCATGGGGCATATACGCGATCTTCCTAAAAACAGGATAGGAATAGACGTAAAAAACGGTTTTGAGCCGACATATGTAATAATAGCAAATAAAAATAAGGTCAAAAACGATCTTATAGAATGCATGGAGAAAGCGGAGAAGACATATCTGGCCACTGACCCTGACCGAGAAGGGGAAGCAATCGCCTGGCATCTTGCCGAAATACTCGGCATACCTCAGGACCAGCAGGTCAGAATAGAGCTTCATGAAATAACTCCAGGAGCATTTAAAGCAGCTCTTGAAAATCCACGTGCAATAAATATGGAAAAAGTAAATGCCCAGCAGGCAAGGCGCATGCTGGACAGGCTTGTCGGATACAATCTCAGCCCCGTCCTCTGGAAAAAGGTAGCTCCCGGGCTATCCGCAGGCAGAGTGCAGTCGACCGCAGTAAGGCTTATTTCCGAAAGACAGAAAGAAATTGACTCGTTCAAATCCGAGGAATATTGGACAATATCAGCGATATGCGGACATGGAAGCGGTAAAGCCGAAACACAGTTCAAGGCAGAGCTAGTTTCCTTCAACGACAAAAAAATCACCATCAAAAATGAAGAAGAGGCCGAGGAGATAAAGCGCTTTCTTGAAAGCAATGAAATGTTCATAAGCGGAGAGCCCAAAAAGAAAATCAATTCAAAGGAAGCTCCCCTTCCCTACATAACAAGCACTCTCCAGCAGGATGCGTCCAGGCGTCTTGGGTTCAAAGTAATAAAGACAATGAAAATCGCCCAGCAGCTGTTTGAAGGCCTTGATATAGGCGAAGAAGGGCCAGCAGGACTCATTACCTATATGAGGACGGATTCTACCAGAATAGCAGACAGCGCAAGGGAAGATGCAGTCAAATACATAACCGAAAAATACGGAAGCGAATATATAGGGAGAAAAAGATCCGTAAAAAAGAAAGCAGGCGTACAGGACGCCCATGAAGCGATAAGGCCGACAGATCTTTTCAGGGACATGTCTCTATTGAAGAAAGCCCTTACCCCTGATCAGTTCCGCCTTTACAGCCTTATACGCGACAGGTTCATAGCAAGCCAGATGAGCCCAGGCGACTGGTTAAATGAGTACCAAATACCGTGCGGAGTCTACAGGCTTCATACACAAGGCTCTGAAACAATATTTGACGGATTTACAAAGCTCTATAATATTTCAAAGGAAGAAATTGCAAATTCCATTTCGAATCCATCAGAAGACTGTTCTCAGGAAGGAAAGCTCCCACTATTTTCAGACGGAGACCCAATAAGCCTGAAAAGCACTGAAGGGAAGCAGCATTTCACACAGCCTTCCCCGCAGTACACAGAAGCGTCTCTCGTAAAAGCTCTGGAAAAAAACGGGATAGGCAGGCCCAGCACATATGCCCCTATTGTGGAAACCATACAGAAAAGGGACTATGTAAAGCTCGATGAGAAAAAATTCACGCCGACAAAGCTCGGAAATGTCGTAACGGATCTGCTTGTCGAAAATTTCAGCGAAATAGTTGACATAAGCTTTACCGCCCATATGGAAAGCGAGCTTGACGAAATAGAGCTTGGAAATGCCGAGTACATCTCTGTCCTTAAAAATTTTTATGATCCTTTTATAACGAATCTCAAGAAAGTTGAAAAAGAAATAAACAGGGTGGACAGCGGAAGCATTTCAGAAGAAACAGGCGAAATATGCGAAAAATGCGGCAAGCCCATGATAATCAAGAGAGGCCCTTACGGCAAATTTTTAGCCTGCAGCGCATACCCTGAGTGCAAAAGCACAAAGCCCTATCTGGAAAAAATAGGACTCGCCTGCCCGAAGTGCGGAACAGGACAGGTAATACAGAAAAAGAGCAAAAAAGCTGTTTTTTACGGATGTGACAGATACCCCGAATGCGACTTTACATCCTGGCACCGCCCTATAGACAAAAAATGCCAATTCTGCGGAAGCCCGATGGTTGTAAAGTACACAAAAAGCGGAAAGGGATACACGCAGTGCATGAATGCCTGCACAAAAAAGAAACAGGAAGAAGAGCCTGAAAGTGAAAAATAACCAAAAAGTAATAATTGCAGGCGGCGGTCTTGCAGGATGCGAGGCAGCATATCAGCTTGCTCTAAGAAACATACCTTCAGTAATCAAAGAAATGAGACCTGTCAGAATGACCCCTGTCCATAAGACGGATCATCTTGCAGAGCTTGTTTGCAGCAATTCGCTCAAAAGTGAAAATCCCTTCTGCGCAAACGGAATACTCCTGAAAGAGATGAGGAAGCTCAACAGTCTCGTGCTTCAGGCCGCAGAATATGCAAGAGTGCCCGCAGGTCAGGCTCTTGCCGTTGACAGAAGCCTCATGAGCGAATATGCCGAAAAAAAACTCGCAGAAACAGGCCTTGTATCAATAGAAAGGGAAGAAATAACTGAAATTCCTGAAGAAAGACCATGCATAATTGCCACTGGCCCAATGACCTCCCAGACGCTGTCAAAAGCAATATCAGACAGGATAGGAAGCGGATATTTCTATTTTTATGATGCAGTATCCCCTGTCGTCTCGGAAGAGAGCATAGACAAGGACCTTTCCTTTAAAGCCTCAAGATATGGAAAAGGCGATGCCGAATACATAAACTGTCCCATGAATAAAGAAGAATATGACGCATTCCTTGAGGCTCTGCTTTCAGCAGAACGAGTTGAGGAAAAGGAATACGAACAGAAATTCTTCGAAGGATGCCTTCCGGTAGAGGAAATAGCATCCAGGGGATATGACACCCTCAGATTCGGACCAATGAAGCCAGTAGGCCTTCCAGATCCCAAAACAGGACAGGAGCCTTATGCCGCAGTACAGCTGCGACAGGAAAACAAAGAAGGCACAATGTTCAATCTTGTCGGCTTCCAGACAAGGCTTAAATGGCCTGAGCAGAAAAAAGTTTTCTCGATGATACCTGCTCTTAAAAATGCCGAATTTCTCAGGCTTGGCGTAATGCACAGGAATATATTCGTAAATGCCCCTTCGGTAATGACGGCCACAGGAGAGACATCCTGCGAAAAAGGACTTTTCATTGCAGGACAGCTCTCCGGCGTTGAAGGATATGTAGAATCCTCGGCATCAGGAATCCTTTGCGGAATAAATGCCGCCAGAATGATAAACGGAGAAAAAATGCTTGAATTTCCGGAAGAAACGGCAATAGGAAGCCTTATGAAATACATAACAACTGCGGATGCAAAGCACTTCCAGCCGATGAACATAAATATGGGACTGTTCCCTCCGGCAGGCATAAGGGCAAAAAAACAGGAAAGATACAGACGCATAGCGGAAAAAGCGGAAAAGGCATTTGACGAGTTTGCAGAAGAGAATCTAAAAAGGGGGCTTTAAAACAATGAGACTTCCGGAAGTAATAGCGACAACCATACTTGCAATAAGAAAAGACGGCAAAACCGCTATCGGCGGAGATGGCCAGGTTACGCTTGACAAGACGATAATGAAGCATACTACAAGGAAAATCAGAAGGCTGAAAGGCGGAAAGGTCCTTGCCGGATTCGCAGGAGGAGCCGCCGATGGAATGGCGCTTTTTGAAAAATTCGAATCAAAGCTCGAAGAATTCCGCGGAAATGTAGTACGAGCATCCGTAGAGCTTGCAAAGGAATGGAGGCTCGACAAGGCAATGAGAAGGCTTGAAGCCGTACTCATCGTCGCATCAAAGGACAATCTGTTCCTAATATCAGGAAATGGAGACGTAATAGAGCCCGATGACAATGTACTTTCAACAGGTTCAGGCTCTCCTTACGCTCAGGCAGCAGCAAAAGCATTTATGCGCCGTTGTCCTGATATGACCGCCGAAGAGATAGTAAAGGAATCTCTCGTTATAGCATCAGAAATAGACATCTATACAAACTCAAATATAGTCCTTGAAGTTCTGGACTAATAACCTCAGGTAACACAGCCGCAGTCCGAATGCCTGCGGCTTTCATTTTTATCAAACAGGCAGGAGAACAAAACAATGACGCCGATGCTGCAGCAATACTTCCGAATGAAAGAAGAAAATCCCGGATGCATACTGTTTTTCAGATGCGGTGATTTTTTCGAGACATACGGAGACGACGCGGAAACAGCTTCGAGAGAGCTTGAAATAGTACTGACAAAAAAGGATGCAGGAGACGGACAGAAAGTATATATGGCAGGAGTCCCCTACTTCACAGTGGACACATATGTATATTCTCTTGTTGGAAAAGGCTATAAGGTCGCGATAGCCGATCAGGTAGAGGATCCAAAAACGGCAAAAGGGCTTGTCAGGAGAGAAGTAGTCAAAATACTGACAGCAGGAACAATAACCGAACCGCAAATGCTGGACAGCTCAAAAAACAACTATTTAGGGGCAGTATGCACTTCAGACGGCAAATATTCTGCAGCCTTTTGTGACATACTAACAGGAGAATTTTCCGTAACAGAGACAGATTTTGAAGAATTGGAAAATGAAACAGAAAAATGGTCGCCTTCAGAAATTCTGACAGACAAGGCACTTGAGGGTTCATCATACAGCTCATTTCTCGCCTCATCGGAAATACAGACATCATATACAGACTTTCCATCATATGACGAAAGCATGGAGACAATAAGGAAATATTACTCTCTTCCCAAAGAGGCCGAAATTCAGATATCAGTGTCTGCAAGCGCCGTAAGGGCATGCGGAGGAATCCTGTCATACCTGCTTGAAACGCAGAAAAACTCAATACCCACTCTAAAAATGCCTGAATTTTCAGAAAACAGCGACTATGCCTCGGTAGATGCCGTTACCAAAAAGAACCTTGAGCTGCTGGAAACCATATCAGGCAGGGAAAAGAAAGGCACTCTGCTTTGGGCTATGGACGCAGCATGCACGGCAATGGGCAAAAGACTCCTGAGAAGCTGGATAGTCAGGCCGCTAATCCGAAAATCAAAAATAGAGGAACGGCTTGATGCAGTTGAAGAGCTAGCTTCATCATACGGCATTCAGGAAAAGCTTTCATCAATACTGAAAAAGCTTCAGGACTTTGAAAGGCTTATATCAAAAACGGTTATGGGCAGCGCCACGCCAAGAGATCTTCTTGCGCTTGGCACATCTCTTGTAATGCTCCCTGAACTGGCAGAAATACTATCACAGTCATCTTCAAAGCTTTTGAAGAAAGTATCGAAATTCGAGAATCTCAAAAGTCTTGGAGAAAAAATCACAGAAACGATACGAGAGAATCCGCCAATATCAGCAAGGGAAGGAGATATTCTGAAGGACGGCATATCGTCAGAGCTTGACGAACTTCGGCAGATAAGGCGCGAAGGCAAGAACATTGTGCTTTCAATAGAGGAGCGTGAAAGGGCAAGGACAGGCATTAAAAGTCTGAAAATAAAATTCAATCAGGTTTTCGGATACTTTATTGAGATATCAAAGAGCTTTACAGGCTCAGTTCCTGAAGATTATATAAGGAAGCAGACCCTTACAAATGCCGAAAGATACATTAATCAGGAGCTCAAGGAATACGAAGCCAAAATACTTGGAGCTGAAGAGAGGATAAAGGCACTTGAATATTCCCTCTTCCAAGAGCTTGCAAAGGAAACCGCCATGAAAGCGGAATCAATTCAGGATATAGCAACGAAAACAGCAGTAATAGACGTAATAAGAGGATTTGCCGAAACAGCCTCCCTTTACGGGTACTCAAAGCCGGAAATTTTGTCATCAGCCGAGCTCGAAATAAAAAACGGCAGGCATCCTGTTGTTGAGAGGATAACAAGGTCCGGCTTTGTAAGCAATGATATCTCACTAAGCGGAAAAAGCCGGCTGTCAATAATCACAGGACCGAATATGTCGGGCAAATCGACATATTTGAGACAGAATGCCCTGATAGCGCTTATGGCGCAGACCGGCAGCTTTGTACCTGCAGAAAAAGCAAGAATAGGAATAGCCGACAAATTCTTTACAAGAGTCGGGGCTACGGATGATCTCCATCTTGGCCAGAGCACCTTCATGGTGGAAATGCTTGAGACTGCAAACATTCTTAATAACGCAACGCCAAAATCAATAGTAATCCTTGACGAGATAGGAAGAGGCACAAGCACCTATGACGGAATGAGCATTGCTTATGCAGTATGTGAGCATCTCTACTCAAAATCAAAATCAAGAACCCTGTTCGCAACCCATTTTCATGAGCTCACGGCACTGTCTGAAGCATTTCCAGGAATCACCAATCTCAGGGTTGCGGTCAAGGAGGTTAACGGGGAAGTAATCTTCCTTCACAGAATAATAGAAGGAGTATCAGACAAGAGCTACGGAATATATGTGGCATCTCTTGCAGGATTTCCGGAAAGCGTGCTTGAAAAAGCCCGTAAAATATTATCGGAGCTTGAAAAGAATATGCTTCCCGGAGGCATCGGCAAGACTGCAAAACAGGCACAGCCGGACAGGCCTGCCGGAATGCAGCTTACATTTTTCGACAGCTCTGCAGAAAAAATAGCAGACGAAATCAGAGAAGTAAACATAAGCGAGCTTGCTCCAATAGAAGCCCTTAACAAAATATACAAATGGCAGTCAGAGCTAAAAAAATCATTCTGACAGAAAGGCGTTATGGAAAATATTCTTAATTTTCTGAATACCCTGAAAAATGATCCTATGTTCGTGCTGTTTATTGCAGTAGGAACAGGGCTGCTTATAGGCACTATAAAAGTAAAAGGCATAAGCCTTGGCATCTCCGGAGTGTTCATATCAGGTCTTATATTAGGACTATGCAATATGATGGCTCCCAAGGATCTGATGAATTACGGCCTCCTGACTTTTATATACGTCCTTCGCATACAGG
>JAKSUM010000003.1 GCA_024409025.1 bacterium
AAACAGGCAAATACCAAGAAGCGGAAGAATGCTTTGACAGGATAATGTCAAAAGATCCCGAGAACACGAGAGCAATGATATATAAATCCGCATCGCTGATAAATCAGGAAAAATTTACGGAAGCGCTTTCGCTTATTTCAAAAATACTCGCCCTCGAACCGAGGAACGGCATGGCCATGCTTGCCCAAAGCATAGTCTTATACAGGACCGGCAAAATAAAGGAAAGCTCGGAAGTGCTGGAAAAAGTCTTCGACATAGAGCCTGAGAATCCTGAGGTCTGGAATGCCAGAGGAATAATAATGAGAAAACTTGACAGGATGAAGGAGGAGATATTCAGCTATAACAGGGCTATAGAACTGGATAAATTCAGCCCAAACGCATGCGTCAACAAGGCAATATGGCTTATGGAAATAAACAAATATGACGCTGCCAAAAACCTTCTTGACAACGTCCTCTCAAAAAGGCCTGATTTTTCAATGGCATGGAGGGAAAGCGGCGAATGCCAGATTAAGCGCGAGCACCTGCGGGATGCTCTAAGATGCTATGAAATGGCGTTGCAATATAATCCGGACGATTATGAGTCATATAATGGAAAAGCGGAAGTCATGTCAAAAACCGGTGGCAATATCAATGAGATATTGTGGACGCTTGAGCATTCACTCAGCATAAACAGCAGGCAGGGAAGAATATGGAATAATTTCGGTGTCCATCTTGTAAAAGCCGGAAGATACGAGCAGGCATATAAAGCCTTCAAGAACGCATACGAGCAGGAAGATCTGCATGACGAGTTCCTTTACAATCTTCTTCTCCTGTCTATGGAAACGGGAAAGAAAGAGGATGCGGAGCTGTACCTCAAGAGATTCAGGGATACGGAGAACCAGCTTGATGTTCCTCAGGCTTCAAAATCAGAGTATCTTGAGACCTCCTACAGAAAAACAATAACCCCGTTCCTTCTTATAGACTTCGCAGATTATTTCAAATGCGAGATAAAGGATCTTCCGATACTTCTCCCAAAAACAGGAGAATATCTGGCATCAAGGAAAAAACTGATAAAATAAAAAAAGCGGAGAATCCTCCGCTTTTTTTATTTCAAATCAGGCTATTTGAGAAGCGATACGGCATCCTTTATGGTCTTTTCCATTGCCTCTCTTCCATAAGCGTCAACCTGCATCCTGTCCTTAGGACCATGAGTAAGACATCCGGGACCTCCGATACAGCCGCCTTCGCATGCCATTCCCTCTATAAAATTCCAGTCAGCGCCGGGAACATTCTTTGATTTTTTGAACAGGGCGGTCTTACATGCCTCAATTCCGTCACAGGCTGTTCCATTAAGGGCAAACTCTATATTCTGTTCCTTAAGAGCCTCAGCTACAGCGTCTGAAAGCCCGCCGCACCTTGCAAAAATCCTGCCATAATAGGAAGCATTGTCAAGAGGAGAATTTTCCATTGACGTCAAGTCAATGCCATATGCATCTATAAGGGCCTGAAGTTCCTCAAACGTCATGGCCTCATCAACATAAGGAGCAACAGTCTCTTTCCTTACCTCAACCTTCTTTGCCGTGCAGGGTCCTATGAAGACAACCTTTGAAGAAGGATCATTTGACTTTATGTATTTTGCAATGGCTCCCATGGGCGAAAGAGAACCTGAGATATGCTTGGCCATTTCAGGGAAGTTTTTCTTTGCATAGTCAACAAAGGCAGGACAGCATGAGCTTAAAAGGAATCCCTTTTCCACAAGCTCCTTTGATTCTCCCAATGCAACCATATCGGCGCCAAGAGCAGCTTCAACAACAGTATGGAAGCCCATCTGCTTCATTCCGGCGACAACCTGGCCGAGCTTCGCATAAGAGAACTGGCTTGATATTGACGGAGCTACGACAGCATATACATGAGGTCCTCCGTTTTCAGACTTCTTAAGCATATCTATGACATTAAGTATGAAAGACTTGTCCATAATAGCGCCAAACGGGCACTGATAAACGCATGAGCCGCATGAAACGCACTTTGAATTGTCAATCAGGGCATGGTTATCAGGATCTATGCTTATGGCTTTCGGCTTGCATGCGTTCTGGCAGGGACGCGTTCTTACAACTATTGCAGAATAAGGGCAGACCTTTGAGCACATTCCGCATTCCACGCATTTTGACTTGTCAATATGGGCAACATGGCTGTGATTGTCAAAAAAGATAGCTCCCTTTCTGCAGGCTGCCTCGCATCTGTGAGCAAGACATCCCCTGCATGAAGACGTAACCTCGTAACCGGCAGCGGGACATTCGTCACATGCTATGTCTATAACCTGTATTACATTAGGATTCTTTTTGTCTCCGCCCATGGCAATCCTTACACGCTCGGAAAGAATTGCCCTCTCCTTATAAATACAACAGCGCATTGTAGGAGTCTTGCCAGGGATTATCATCTTGGGAATGTCAAGAAGTGTCTCCGTAAGCCTTCCGGCAATGGCTTCTTCTGCGACAGTCCTCAATACCTTATACTTTAATTCCTGTACTTTTGTATCAAATTTTCTCATAATCTTTAAAAATAACTGACCTTAACGCGTTTTCCCATCTTTACAAGAGATTCTGAAAGCTCTCTTGCAAGATTCATCTTTATATTGAAGTTAATAGGAAGATCCGGATTCTGATGCGCAGGGTTTACAGCCCTGCCGACATAGAAGTTGATATCAGTAGCCTCCTCAAAAAGCATCCTGCTTATAAGTGAGGCTCCATCCCTGTTCATGCTCCACCTTGCATACGAATTATTCTCGCTGAGGTAATCCCTTGCATACTCTATTACCTTATTTATAGTAATAACGCCTTCTGTAACGAGATCGACACCTTCAATTTCAGCAATCGGCGGAAGACCGGAATCATCAAAAAACAATGTCGGCTTTACCGTCTTGCCAAGATATTTTGCGGCAATGGACGAGGTTGTGCCTCCACATACGATATGCTTTCCCGATTTTGAGAAGAAAAGGGACATCATCCTGTTGCAGTCGTCAGGATTTGACGGAGGTCCGAACAGTATGCTCATAGGCTCCCTTTTTCTAAGCCTGACCACACAGGATGTGGCATCATCCTTAGGCTCACCTCCGTAAAGGGAGTAGCATTCATCGACAAGAAGCGAAGCGAGATTTTTGGCGGTATAGCCGACGCTTGCGAATGTCTCCATAAATTCGATTATATGCTCCCTTTTCCATCCGAAGTTATACGCCTGACCGATTCCCGCATGAGGACATCCGTCGCTCATCATAACGAATATGTCGTCTTCCTTGAGTGGAATTACAGATTTGAGAATCTTCTTGCCGCCTATAGTCATTTCGGTAGTCTGGTACTCATAATTCTTTCCGTCTCTGAGAAGAATTGCAAGCGGATTGTCATACTGTATCAGCTCTGCAGTGGCATTGTCTCGCAAATTCATGATTGTGAACGTAGAATAGGCAATGCCTCTTACCGAGCAGATAGGAAGAGTCTCGGCAATGGTTGACACGCATTCCTCGATAGAGAGCCCTGCAGCCATCATTGTCGATATAATTTTGGAAGTAAGGGTTGAAAGTATGCTTGCCTTTACTCCGCTTCCAAGGCCGTCTGCAAGAACGATAACGGACGAATCATCTCCGCTGGGCACTATATCAACATGATCGCCGCAGAGCTGCTCGCCAACATGATTGACGCTTTTAAAACCGATATCAGCGCATAAATCATTCATCTTTTATAAACTCCTTAAGCTTTGTAAGGGCAATCTTAGTCTCTGCAGCGGTTTCACCGAGAAGAGACGCAATTTCCTGAACGATCTTCATCTGTTTATCGACAACCTTATCGGCAATTTCGACTGTCTGCTCGCTTATCCTGTCCTTCTTTCTTTTTGCGGCCTCCTCGTCGGTAACATCCCTCATAATACATATTACAAGGCTTGACTCAGAATCATATACGACCGTCTGCTCAATAAATCTCTTATATTCAGCAAGATAAACCCTATGATCCCTGACATCCTTATGGGAATTAAGGACATTTATAAACACTGTAGGATCAAGAACTCTGATAACAGGCTCTCCAACAACATCTGATGCCGACTTAAGGTTCATCATCTTAAGAGCGGCAGTATTTATCTGCTGCACCTCAAGGGAATCATTGAGAACAATAAGTCCATTGGGGCTGCTGCTGACAATGCTGTCAGAGAAGCTTTTCGCCTTGTCCTTAAGGAAGGGAAGGCACATGGATATATCAGCCTTGCCGTTAAATATCGCAGCGGCCTTTGCCCTGCAGGTATCATAGCCGCATGAACCGCAGTTAAGCTCGTCTTCAGGCTTTATCTTGCCCATCTTCCTTAAAATGGAAAGAATCTCATTCTCTGAAGGCATAGCGGCCTTTTTGTCAATAAACGTAAAATGCTTGCGCAAATCCTGATGAGAAGGCTGCAGGACGTCAAAATCTTCCTTTCCGGCGTACCTTTCTACGGCTTTGTAATTTTCAATCACTCCGCGCTTTTCCATAACAGGGCCGCCTATGCAGCTTCCATGGCAGGCGGACATTTCAATAAAGCATTTGGACACATTCCCTGAGGCAATATCCTGAAGGGCTTCCATACAGCTGTCAAGTCCGTCGACAACCATATATGTATATTCGGGATTCTTTTCAAGAATAGTATTAAGGACTCCGCCTGAAGTCGGAAATATTCTTGCAAGAGAATGATCATCATTATCAAATGCATGCTCAATCTCTATATTTTCCTTTTTAAGCCAAGCGCTGAGCTCATCAAAGGTAAGGACGGCATCAACGATACCCTCATAATGCTCAGCCTCGTCCTTTTTTGCGATGCATGGACCTATAAACACGGTCTTAGCATCAGGATATCTCTTTTTGATGTCCATGCAGTGGGCCTGCATGGGAGACAATACGTCGGCAAGGCATGAAAGCTGTGCGGGGAAATACTTCTGTATAAGAAGATTTACGGAATGGCAGCATGACGTTATGATTACATCGCGCTTTTCCTCCCTGACAAGCCTCTCATATTCCCTTTTTACAATAGTAGCTCCGATTGCAGTCTCTTCAGCCCCTGCAAAGCCAAGCTTCTTCAAAGCCTTTTCGATCTCTTTTATTCCCGTATTATAGTTAGCTGCAAAAGACGGAGCGACGCTGGCATATACGGGGGCTCCGGAATACATCAGAACTTTAGTCTTTTCAACTTCGCTGACAATCTTCTTTGCATTCTGGGGACATACGGCATAGCAATGGCCGCAAAGAATGCATTCTGATGAAATGATGTGCGCCTGATTTCCGGAAAAGCGTATTGATTTTACAGGACAGTGCCTTATGCACTTATAGCAGTTCCTGCAGTTAGATTTATTAAGCTTAAGACATTCTGTCAAGCCGATCACCTCAAAAAAAATATTTTTATATAATAAAAAAACTCCATATACTAATGAGAGCCCCTTTTCAGGAGCTCTCCTTATTTAATATGGATTTGCTTAAGCCTTAGGCTCTATTTCAGACTCAAAGAAGGATGTCACTGATTCAGGAGATACAGAATGAATCTCTCCGTCAACGGTAACGCATACGCCCTGCTGGCACTTGCCCATGCAGAATGCACCGCCGAGCTCAACCTTATCCTTAAGGGAATTCTTGTTGATAAGCCACTGAAGCTGCTCGACAACCTGTCTTGCTCCTTTAAGGTGGCAGGAGCTTCCTATGCATACGGTAATCTTCATTTTTAAATTTTGCCCTCCGCGTAATTTAGCATAATTTAATTGTATTCAAAAACATTTACCCAGGAAAGCAGGAATTCACGTTCCTTCTCATTTCCCTTTGTAGACTGGGCAGCAGCGACAACAGGCATCCAATTCTGTACATCCTGCTTGGAAACTCCTGACTTCATGCAGTAAAGATCGAGATACTGAGAAGCGCCGTTTATGTTTCCGCCAAGCCAGAAAAGAAGATATGTTCTTGCAACATCAGCAAGAGGATTTCCCTGAGTGACATGAGCCCAATCAATAACGAACGGGCGGCCGTCTTCAGCTACTATGACATTGGAAGGAATGAAATCCCCATGGCATACATTGGCGCCTCTGGGCATTCCGTCGACTCTTGCATGAAGATCATATCTGGCAGTAGCATCAATGTCGGCAAGAGTGATCTGAGCGTTCATCTTGTCTTTCAGTCTGTTGAGATTAGGACATGTCTTGGAGAGTATATCCATGTGAAGCGATACGAACTGCTCCAGATATTCATCCTTCTTCTCAGGCTCAAGCTCCATAAGGCGCTCGATAGTGTTTCCCTTTATATATTCGGACACTATTGCCCATTTTCCGTCGATCTTGCATACTTCCTTAATCTCAGGTATGCATATGCCGATTTTTTCAACCTTAGCCTGATTAAGAGCCTCATTGAGAACATCCGCCTTAGAATATCCTTCATCAAAGACCTTTATGCAGTTGGCGCCGTCACGGTATACGGTCTTACTGTTTCTGACAGCTATGACTCTTTCAAGAACCATATTCCCCTCCTAATTTTTGTCCGTTTTGGAGCTGTATACATACTTAAAATTATGACTGTCGAACTGGGAATCTCCGGATGCGATGAATGAAGCGTCCGGCTTTTCCTCTTCCTTGAATGAGCGGCCATAGTAAGCATTGAGATACATCTGCTTAATCTCGCTCATAAGAGGATAGCGAGGATTTGCAGCTGTGCACTGATCATCAAACGCCTGTTCGGTCATTTCGTCCAGCCTGTCAAGGAAATCCTTTTCATCAGGAACATAATCCCTGATTGTAGGCTTTATTCCGACTCTTTCCTTGAGAGAATCGATAGCCATTATAAGATTTTCAAGCTTGTCAGAATCGCTGTCTCCATCAATACCGAGCGCCTCAGCCACCTCAGCATAACGGGCAAGCGTATGAGGATGATCGTACTGCGGGAATGTTCCCATCTTAGAAGGAGCTTCTGACGCGTTGAAACGGAGAGTCTCGTCGATAAGAAGAGCATTTGCAATTCCATGGGGAATATGATGGAAAGCTCCAAGCTTATGAGCCATTGAATGACATACTCCAAGGAATGCGTTTGCAAAGGACATACCTGCCATAGTTGCGGCATTTGCCATCTTCTCACGGGCAACGGCATCATTAAGACCATTGTCATAAGCTCTGGGAAGATATTTGAATATAATCTGAAGAGCTCTGATTGCAAGAGAATCCGTATAATCTGTGGCCATAAGGGAAGCATATGCCTCCAAGGCATGCGTAACGGCATCAATTCCGGAAGCAGCCGTAAGACCCTTAGGGGCGGTCATATGGAAATCGGTATCTATGATTGCCATATCAGGCATAAGCTCATAGTCAGCAAGAGGATACTTGACGCCTGTCTTCTCATCTGTTATTACAGCGAAAGGAGTAGCTTCCGAACCTGTTCCGGCGGAAGTAGGCACGGCTATGAAATAAGCCTTCTCCCCCATCTTCGGGAATACATATGTTCTCTTGCGGATATCCATGAAGCGCATTGCCATATCATGGAAGTCTGCCTCCGGATGCTCGTAAAGAACCCACATAATCTTGCCGGCATCCATCGCAGAGCCTCCACCAACAGCGATGATGCAGTCAGGGCGGAAAGCCTTCATCTGCTCGGCGCCTTCCCTTGCGCATGCAAGAGTCGGATCAGGAGCTACATTGAAGAAAGCCGCATGCTCAATACCCATTTCATCAAGCTGGCTGGTTATGGGCTTTATGCATCCATGCTCATAGAGGAATTTATCAGTGACAATGAATGCCCTCTTCTTTCCAAGAACATTCTTCAGCTCGTCAAGGGCAGTCCTCAGGCAGCCCTTCTTAAAATAGACTTTTTCAGGAGCGCGGAACCAAAGCATATTTTCTCTCCTTTCCGCAACTGTCTTTATATTAATAAGATTCATGGGACCTACGTTTCCGGAAACAGAGTTGCCTCCCCAAGAGCCGCAGCCGAGGGTGAGAGAAGGATCGAGTCTGAAATTATAAAGATCTCCGATTCCGCCATGAGACGAAGGAGTATTTACGAGAACACGGCATGTCTTCATGCGTGAGCTGAATTCCTGTATCTTATCCTGCTCTGTGACAGCATTAAGATATATGGAAGAGGTATGTCCGAATCCGCCGTCAGCAACAAGCCTTTCCGCCTTTGCAAAAGCGTCCTGTATATCCTTAGCCCTGTACATTGCAAGAACAGGCGAAAGCTTTTCATGAGCGAATTCCTCAGAGATATCAACGCTTTCCACTTCGCCAATGAGAATCTTTGTTCCACAAGGAACATTTACATGGGCAAGAGCCGCTATAGTGGCAGCCTTCTGGCCGACAATCTTGGCATTAAGAGCGCCATTGACAATAATTGTCTTTCTGACTCTCTCTGTTTCATCTTCTTTAAGGAAATAGCAGCCTCTTGCCGCAAATTCAGCCTTTGCAGCATCATAGACCTTGTCAAGGACTATTACGGACTGCTCTGAAGCGCATATCATTCCGTTGTCAAAAGTCTTGGAATGAATGATTGAGTTTACGGCAAGAACGACATCAGCCGTATCGTCAATTATCGCGGGAGTATTTCCTGCTCCGACACCGAGGGCGGGCTTTCCGCTTGAATAAGCGGATCTGACCATTCCAGGGCCTCCGGTTGCAAGCATTATGGCCGCCTTCTTCATCCGAGTCGCTTTCACCTCAAGGCTCGGAACATCAATCCATGAAATAATATTCTCAGGAGCTCCGGCAGCAACAGCGGCTTCAAGAACAATCTTTGCAGCCTCAACAGTAGACTTTTTAGCTCTCGGATGAGGGCTGATAATAATTCCGTTTCTTGTCTTCAGGGCCAAAAGAGCCTTGAAAAAAGCCGTAGAAGTCGGGTTAGTCGTAGGAATTACAGCCGCAACCACGCCTATAGGCTCAGCAACCTTTTTCATTCCGCTGGCCTTATCCTCACAGATTACCCCACAAGTCTTGAGATCTCTGTATTTGTTATATATATATTCAGAGGCGAAGTGGTTCTTTATAACCTTATCCTCAACTATGCCCATCCCAGTCTCTTCAACAGCCAGCTTTGCCATTGATATGCGGGCTCTGTTAGCTGCCATAGCTGCAGCAGAAAATATCCTGTCAACCTGCTCCTGAGTATATGATGCAAAAATCTCCTGAGCGGCTCTGACTCTAGAAATTGCGGCTTCAAGCTTTTCAACGCTGTCCGTAATTTCATATACGTTGCTTTCCATCAAGCAACCCTCCTTTGTTTTCACTGTCTTTCTAAAAATCTATTATTTAAAACAAACTTAATATATTCTAACATATAATTATTAATAATTCAATATTAAGACAAAAAACCTTGCCATACTCCCCATAAATAAAAAGAGTCACCTGCCCACAAGCCGAATTAACGGTCTTGTTACATCACAGGATGTTTGACAGCACCGTTTAAAGAAAAACATACTCGGCTGTAACCGCATGTACTTCGCTTTTTTAAAATTGGCTTATTTAATAAAAGGAAAAAATATGCACCTTCGGACTTGGCAAAACGTCAGTCCAAATATTTTCTCTTGGAATCGCACAGCCTTGTAATAAAGTCCTTGTCAAGATCCGAAAGCAGATATCCTTTCTTATAGATAAGAACATCCTTGAAAATCTTTGCAGGCCCTGAAAAGTTTTTCTGTACAAGGCCGTATTTTGCAAGATTATCCTCTGATGTCTTAGGATGCCACATAAAAGCTTCAGGATTTTCCGAAACTATCCTGAATCTTAAAGCCCTGTCCGAAACAAAAAGACGCCTTGAGGACTCACCCGATATGTTGTCCCTCTTCAATTTTGCTGAAGGAAGATCGGATGTATCACATTCGGATATCCTTATGTAAGGCTTTAAATCCTGCAGTCTTATCGATTTCATAGATGCGAGCGGGCTATCTTTTCTCATGGTTATAAGGAAAGAAAATTCAGAAATCAGCTCGCAGTTAAAAATCTTATCTTTAAGCATACTACGGAAGACCTTGTCGTAATCGCTGCAATACCTTATGATCCCCAGCCTGCAGTCAAAAGCCCCGACCCTTTCAACCGTATTTAAGGCTGTATCCTCATAATATCTGAATTCAGACTCTCCGTTTGAAGAATTCGCCCTGACAAAATCAGAAAAGGCAAAGGAAATATAATCAGCCTCAGGGGCGGATATTGAAAATCTGTTAACAGACGGGCGGACCCCCTTATATATCTTTGCAATATCATCCATATGGGCAATAAGCCTGCGGGCATGGGAAATAAAAACCTCCCCGTCCTTGGTAAGCATCATTCCTCTTGCAGATCTTTCAAATATGCATATTCCCAGCTCCGCTTCAAGCTCCTTTATGCATCTGCTTAAATTAGGCTGGGCAATCAGCAGAGCCTTGGAAGCCTTATTAACAGAGCCCGTCTTTGCAACCTCTACGGCATATTTCATATGAAGAATATTCAATCAGCTCACCTCTCATAAATTCTAAACATATATTCAATATAGTATAACAAAGGACCTCCATCTAATATAGATATAAATAATGAAAAAAATATCTTCAAGATAAAAAAAGAAAAGGCTATTTTTAAAATATAAAGAAATATTATTTCATGACAAATCAGAGGAGAATTCTTTATAATGAATATGAACAATCCAACACAGGCTGATGTAATAAAATCTCTTGCAAGCAGAGCAAAATCATTTGCAGGCGAAAAGAGATATTCGGAAGCAGTAGAGGCTCTTGCGGAAATTACAACACTTGATCCAAGAAATTTTCAAGCAAATTTTCAGATGGCTCAAATCTTCTATGTTATGAAAAAATTTCCTCAGGCCGAACAAAAATGCCAGCAGGCGCTGATAATAAAGCCGGAGGACATAAGACCCTGGCTTATACTCGGAAACATATATCTTGCGACAGGAAGCTTTGACAAAGTAATAAGCCAGCTTCCGGCAGGGCTTTCAATGAATCCGGACAATTTCCAGCTCAACTATCTCGTCGGATACGGATATGCAAAAAAAGGCGAATTCCGCAAAGCAAAGGAATATCTTGAAAAAGCAATGCGCATAGAACCAGGCAACCCCAAAGTCCGCCAGGCTATAACAATGGTCAATCAGGTTCTTTCAAGAGGCACAGGAAGATAAAAAAAAGACCGCTTTTATGCGGTCTTTTTTTTATCTTCCTGCAAACAGACTCTTAAGGGAAGGATAAAGCTCCCTGTATACCCTGTAATTCCTGTCATATTCAGCCCTATGCTCATCAGAAGGCTCTACCGCAGGACCAAATTTTGACATATGTCCGGAAGCCTCCTTAAAGGAAGCGAACAATCCGGCTCCTTTTGCCGCGATAGAGACTATACCAAGCAAATCCGGCTCGAGGCAAAGAGCTGGCTGTACAGGAAGACCTGTAATATCTGCCTTAATCCTGTTCCAAACTCCTATAGAAGAAGGAAGACCTGATGCCCTTATTACAGACGGTCTGACTCCATGAGACGCAAAGATGTCAAGGACTTCCCTTATCTGATATGCGACTCCCTCCATTACGGCTCTCAGCATATCATGCCTCTCATGCATCCTTGAAACACCAAAAAATACCCCTCTGGCATCAGGATCGGCAACAGGGCAGCGCTCACCGGCAATATAAGGCAGAAAAACAAGCCCACCACATCCCGGAGCAGACAGGGATGCATCAGAAATCATGCTCTCAAACCGGAATGAGTCCCCATAAAAAGCTCTGCGGAACCAATCGAGAGTCCCTCCTCCGGATGACATTGCAGCCCCTGCATGCCAAGATCCGTTAAGAAAAGGATGTGGAGCCACGAAAAATCTGGAGTCAGGAATCCGTTCATTGGAAATTATCTCTATTCCTTCTGAAGTACCGGTTTTGTCTCCGGCAATATGAGGTTCAAGGCATCCGGTGCCCAAAATAGTCTCGGCGACATCAGCCCCACCTGTACCCGCATACACCGGAATTCCGGAAGGAATGCCGATTAACGTGGCAGCTCCTGCGGAAAGGCCGCCAATACGCTCTCCTGTCCGTATTTTAGAGGGGATAAGCTCTTCCGAAAGAGACGCCGCATCCCACTGCTTCTTGGAAAACGGAGTGAAGGTCTCGGCAAGCATTGAAAATGACGGGATTCCTGTCAGAATAAGAGCCGCATAATCAAGAGGCTGCATAACATATGCCGTCTTTTTAAAAATCTCAGGCTCATTATCCCTAAGCCACATAGAGACAGGAGCCGTAAAAGAAGGGGGCGCATGAACGCCTGATGCCCTGCTTAAAAAGGCGGCTTCTCGGACAGCTCTGGAATCAAGCCATATTATACTCTTTCTCAAAGGCTTCAAGGAGGAATCAAGAAATATCTCAGCCGGACCAAGAGAGCAGACGCATATGGCTCCGATATCCTTTGATCCGCTCTTTATTACGGCATCGCGCATTGTTTTTAAAAGAGCTGCAGACCATAGCTCAGGATCAGCCTCGGCCCTTATCCCGGCATATTCAAAGCTTATACGCTCATAACATGAAGACAGCATATGTCCGTCAGCATCAAAAACAGCCGATTTTACCCTTGAGGAGCCAATCTGTGAAGCCAGACAGAAAAAATCATGCATTCTCAAGTTCCTCTCTATTGACATACGATATCATTTCGCATTTTTCGAGATAGCACATGAAGGAATACAGCCTGTCATATACGTCATCGTTGCCGAACCGCTCTGCAAATTTTTCCGCAATATCGGCATTAGAATATTTGCCGTCGCAGAGATTCCATACAAAGGTGCCCTTGTCATCAAGCTTTACATTGACATCAGGCAGATGAAACACACTCTCGGCAAGCTTCCTGACAAATCCGTTAAAAAAACGAGGCTGGCGCACTGATACGCAGCCGTTATCCATAATTGAAAACTCCCTGGCTCTCATGGGCACAAGCCTGCCAAAATCAATTTTCTTTTTTGCCATCTAACCACCAACAATCGCCTTTACTATTCCCTGAGGAGTAAGCCCGCACTCAGCAAGGCTTTCATCCTGCTTGGCATGCATAATGAACCTGTCCGGAATTCCCAAAATCGTAACGGACGCCGATATCCCCCTGCTGTTAAAAAGCTCCGAAACCGCAGCTCCAAATCCGCCAGAAACGGCATTTTCCTCAACAGTAACTATTCTTCTGAATTTTTCGGCAGCCTTGCATATCAGTTCCTCATCAAGAGGCTTTACCGAACGGGCATTTATAAGCATTGCGGATATTCCTATGCCCGAAAGCATATTGACGGCAATCATAGACGGAAAGACCATGCTTCCAACCGCTATTATCGCAAGATCCTTCCCATCGCATACAATATCCGAAACCCCTATTCTTACCTTTGGTACCGGCGATGATTCAGGAAGACCGACAGCCATTCTCTTGGGATATCTTATGGCGGCAGGACCGTCATGATTAAGCAGCAGCTTCATCATCTCACGCATTTCAAGCTCATCTCCGGGCGCTAAAATAGTCATATTAGGAATGAGCCTCATATAAGATATGTCAAAGGCACCCTGATGAGTGGCGCCGTCCTCTCCTGTTATTCCAGCCCTGTCAATACAGAAAACGACAGGAAGGTTCTGCAGGGCCACATCATGGATAATCTGATCGAATGCCCTCTGCAGAAAAGTCGAATACACGGCAACAAAAGGTCTAAGCCCCTGCTTTGCCATAGCGGCGGCAAACGTTACCGCATGCTGTTCGGCTATGCCTACATCGAAAAACCTTTCCGGATGGCGTTTTGCAAATTCAGAAAGTCCGGTTCCGTCCTTCATGGCAGCAGTAACCGCAATAACCCTCTCGTCATTATCCGCAAGCTCGGCAGCATAAGAGCCGAAATAGGATGTGTATGAGCCGGATGACGGCTTTGAAAGGGACTTTCCTGTCTCTATGTCAAACGGCCCCGTCCCATGGAAGAGTGACGGATTCTTTTCTGCAAACTTATAGCCTTTTCCCTTTTTAGTCCTAACATGTATAAGCTTATTTCCCTCTATCTTCTTTGCTTTTTCAAGCACCGATATCATAAGAGGTATATCATGCCCGTCAAATGGACCGAGATATGAAAATCCAAGAGCTTCAAAAAGGACTCCGGGACACAAAAAATAGGTAAGATGATCTTCAAGCTCCTCTGCGACTTTCAGCATTTTTTTCCCGATTCCAGATATCAACCTGACAAGGGCTCTAAGATCGCTCCTTGCTCTTATGAACCCGGACCTAAGCCTTATGCCCGAAAGATATGATGCAAAAGCCCCTACGCTTTTACTTATGGACATATTGTTATCATTAAGGATGACAGTAAGATCGCCGCAGACAGAAGAAGCGTTATTCAAGGCCTCAAAAGCCATTCCTCCGGTCATAGCTCCATCGCCAATGACTGCCGCTATGGAAAAATCCTCTTTTTTTATTTTTCTGGCCGCTGCAAATCCCAGTGCTGCAGACAGGGAGGTAGTTGAATGACCAGCCATAAACGCGTCGCATCTGCTTTCAAAAGGATTGACAAAGCCGCTGACGCCCCCCTTCTGCCTTAAAGTTGTAAAAGCATCCCTTCTGCCGTTTATGATCTTGTGCGCATAAGCCTGATGGCCAACATCCCAAATAATCTTGTCGTTTGGAGGGGAAAAGACATAATTAAGCGCTATCGCAATATCCACAGCTCCGAGGCTTGACGCAAGATGCCCTCCATTATGGGAGACCACATTGATTATATATTCCCTGATGTCTTCAGCAAGAGCGCTAAGCTCCTCATAAGACAGACTTTTCAAATCTTTGTTTGAGTTTATTTTTTCAAGAACAGACATTAAAACAGTCCTTCTTCTATAATCCTATCCTTGCCGCAAGAAAATCGGCAGCCGATACAAGAAGCTTTTCGTGCCTGCCGTATTCCATGGCTTTTTCCTTTGCCCTTAAAACAATATCCGAAGCCATTTTTAAAGCATTATCCCTGCCTGCGGCAAATGCAAGGTTTTTGCCGCCTTCGTCAAAATCCAGATAGTCATCGGTCAGCTGGAAAAGAAGTCCTATGTCAGAAGCATATTCCTCCAGACTTCCCTCATAGGAGTCGCTTTCAGAGCAGAGAGCTCCAAGAGCGACGGCACCCTTTATTAACGCTCCGGTCTTAAGCTCATGAATTTTAATTATGCTTTCAATGGTTACGTCCGGCGTCCTCATTTCAAGCAGCTGGCCCTCAATCATTTTCATAGAGGCCTCGGAAATAATCCCGCATGCCTTTGAATAAATTTCAGAAGACGAAATTTTTCCAAGCATCCTGAACGCAGCCGCAAAAAGCCAATCTCCGCCGAGAAGGGCCTCCGCATGTCCGAATCTGGCATGACAGGACGCCTTTCCGCGCCTTACAGGATCACTATCCATCTCAGGAAGATCGTCATGTACAAGAGAAAACGAATGAACAAGCTCAAGCGCGCATGATACGGAAAGGATGTCATTTCTGCCCCTGCTGTCTGCCGATTCCGCAAAAATCATTGAAAGAGCAGGACGGAACCTCTTTCCTCCTCCGCATACACAGTACGCCGCCTCATCCCTCATAATCCCGTATGAGCTCAGGAATTCCCCAAGGAACGCTTCCGCCTCATGTGCCGTCCTCCTCATATGCTCTTCAAAAAGAATCATATCCTCTGACCGTCCTCCGAAACAGCATTTTCCGTTATGGAGCCGTCATCGGCTCTTGCAATCCTCTTTATCTCGCCGTCCATCTTTTCAATGCGCTTTTTACATTCGTTATAAAGCTCTTTAGCTTCCTTAAAAATCTTTACCGCATCTTCAAGCTCCAGATTAGGTCCTCCCAAAGTCCTGACCTTATCCTCAAGCGAAGAAAAAATTTCCCTGTATGTCTTATTTTCCTTCATAATTCGCATATCCCCATTTATCCTGAACGCAGTCTGTTACTGATGCGCTTGCCGAGCCGTCAGACAGCTTAAGGGAAATGGATTCCCCGACAGAAAGCTCCGAAACGCTCTTTACTATATGTCCGGACGAATCCGTCACAAACGCATATCCCTTTTCAAGAGGCCTGTAAGGATTCCTTTCCCTCATAATGCCTTCAATTTTATCAAGAGAGTGCCTGACGCCGGAAAATATAACTTCAAAATTTCGGTCAAGACGCTCTCCAACGCCCTCAAGCATGCGCATCATGGCTTCAATCCTTGCAGAGGGCCTAAGAGCAATAATATGGCTGCCCATAAGCTTGAGCCTGTCATGACATTCCTTCAGGCGGCGTTCCATAAACTCCGAGCACAGGGAATCTTTTGACTTAAGATCCCTAAGCATTGCGGCAGAATCAGGAACAGCTGCTGAGGCAGCTGCCGTAGGTGTTGCCGCCCTCATATCCGAAGCAAGCTCTATAAGCGTAACATCGCTTTCATGCCCTACAGCCGCGATTATAGGAATCGGAAACGAGGCGGCCATGCGGACAAGCTCCTCGTCATTAAAGCAGTTGAGATCCTCAAAGGAACCTCCTCCCCTTCCTATTATGACGGTATCTATGCATCCATATGCATTGAGAAGCGACAATGCCGACATCATGGACTTGGGAGCAGACGGCCCCTGAACAATGGCAGGAGCTAAAACTATGGATACCCATGGAGCCCTCTGCCTTACGGTCGTTATGATATCATGAATTACAGCTCCGGTTTCAGATGTCACAACCCCGATCTTTGAAGGGAATTCAGGAATAGGCCTCTTTCTGTCAAGATCGAACAATCCCTCGGACTGAAGCTTTGATTTAAGCTTCAGATAATCCCCATAGATCTCTCCGCTGCCTGCAGGCTCTATTGATACGGCCTTAAAGCAGTACTCCCCCCTTCCGCCATAAAGATCGACGCATCCATCACAGACGATCTTTAATCCGGTCTTAAGGGCAACTGTACATTTATCCGCATAACTGCTGAAGAACTTTACGCTTATCTGTCCCTCATCATCCTTAAGGTTAAAATAGAAGCTGCCTTTTGAAGATGTAATATTTCCTATCTCGCCGGATATCGATATCTTTCCGGAAAGCAGAAAGTCATTTTTTAAAAGCTCTCTGGTATAATTATTAATCTCTGTAACAGTAAATACTTTTCTTCTGATTGCCATAAATTAAAAACTTCTATAAATTGAATATGTTTTCCTTTGAATGGGCAAGGCATTGCGTTTTTCTTAATTTTAAAGGTGAAAATATAAAAAAATGTAAATTAAAGCAAGCAGATAAAAGAATAGATCTATAAAAATAACAAGGGAAAAAAAATTGCGAAAAAAAATGGCAAAAGCCTCAGTATGCATATCACTGTCATTCATTCTGAGCTTCTTCAATATCTTTCAGCTTCCGTCAGGAGGCGGCGTCTCACTCGAATCACTTCCACTTATGATTCTTGCATGGTCTGAAGGTCCAGCGGCAGGTCTTGCAGGAGGAATAGCCTGTGGAATGCTGCTGCTTATGAAGCCCTCATGCATCGTTCACCCGCTCCAGTTTCTCCTTGACTACCCTATAGCCCTGTCATCATTTGCAATAGTCGGATTTATTGGGAAGAACTCCGGACATATAAAAAAATGGGCCATGTCCGCTTCCGCATTCACAGCCCGAGCATTATGTCATACACTATCCGGAGTTCTTTTCTGCAGCCTGTTCCTAAAGACTCCTCCGGAAAATATCCTTATTTACTCGGCAGCATATAATCTCTCATATATGGTTCCTACGGCGATCATATGCTCAATACTTTTCATATGGATATCATCAGGTATTGAAAAAAGAAACATGCCTCAGTCAGAGAGGGAATCAAAATAGGCTTTAAGCTCCTTTATGAAAACGGCAATGTCGCTTCTGTCTATAGCGCCTATATTTGCAATCCTAAATGTCCTGCCCTCACTGATCTTTCCCGGATATATGGTTATCCCCTTTGAGTAAAGATAATCATGCATGTCATTAAATGAATAGCCTGGGATGTCAGGCTCCAAGACGGTAGTTATTATATGACCATGGCAGCTGTCGTCAACAAGCCTCTTAAGCCCAATGGAATCGAGACCGCGCTTTAATTCCTCCCAGCTTTCCGTATAACGCTGATACCTCTTGGCGACTGTCTCATTCTTCAATTCGTCAACAGCCTGCTTAAGGGCATAAAGAGTCTGTACGGGAGGGGTAAACCTCGTCTGCCGCGTCTTAATGAAATAGTCATGCTGGGCATAAAGATCAAGATAAAAGCTTCTCGGCTTTTTTCCATCCCTGTCAGCAAGAGTCTTGTCTGAAGCAATTACAAAGACAACTCCTGCCATGCCCTGAATGTTCTTATTGGAGCTTGCTATAAGGAAGGATATGTTCATTTCCTCCATATCAATGGGAACTGCGGCGAAAGAGCTCATTGCATCAACAATAAGCTTTATTCCGAACTCAGCAGCAATTCCTCCGATAGCCCCAATATCATTAAGCAGACCCGTCGTAGTCTCGCTGTGCACGCATGATATATATCTGGCATTTTTTTCAGAAACGGCTCTTCCGACAAAAGCCCTGAAATCATCGAGATCCAGCTTTTCCGTCTTGGATGACACATATTCCTCAAAGCCTATGGAATAAGTCTTGAGAATATCGCACATTCTCTTGCCATAAGCTCCATTATTTATAACAATAACAGACTCCCCCTCAGCAGGAACAGAGGACAGCACGGCTTCAACGCCGGCAGTGCCAGAACCTCCGAAAAGGACAGCTTTGTATCCACCATTCGGGGCAGCAATCAAGGCAAGGGAATTGGAAACATATTCCATCAAATCCCCGAATTCTTTCTCTCTCGGGCATATATCAGGAACTATTTGGGCTGCTTTTACGGTATCTGTCGTAGAAGCCGGTCCCGGATTAAGAAGTATCTTTCTTTCAGGCATAAGAATCTCCCCTATTTTCAATATTGTAAACTACCACCCACCTGAAGACAGTGGGTTTTACGCTCCCTCTTTATAAAAAAAAAGCCTTCCTTGAGGAAGGCTTCCTTTTTTTGATGCAATACGATTTCCTGAGGAACGATTAACGTTTTGTCCACTGGAATCCTTTTCTTGCTCTCTTGCGTCCGTATTTCTTTCTTTCTTTTTCTCTGGGGTCTCTGGTGAGAAGACCGTCCTTTTTGAGGACAGAGCGAAGAGTCTCATCAAATACGAGAAGAGCGCGGGAAATACCATGGCGTATAGCTCCGGCCTGGCCGGCGATTCCGCCGCCGTTTGAACGGACTATAACATCAAACTTTTCCTGAAGACTTACGAGTTCAAGAG
>JAKSUM010000030.1 GCA_024409025.1 bacterium
AAGGGAGAAGCCTGATTTGTGGCATCTGTTTATGGCATTCTCCTTCCTTTCCGGAGGGAGCGGCATTGTTCCGGGATACCTCATGGGAATTGCGGAGCCTTGGCTTGACATTAGGGTTTTTGTGGGCATTGCCGGCTTTATTTCTTCTGCTTATGCTGCCGTAAGATTTTTTAACAGGCTTTATGCTCCTTTTATTTTCCTGATTTGCTTTGCAGCGCCTGTATTTTTGCTTTCATTCCTTGATGCTGTCAGGATTTTTGAATTTAAGTACTTTATATGCGTTCTGCCGTTTTTCATATTCATAATATCCGTTTTTATTTCAGGGCTGCGGTTTAAAAGGGCTGCCTGCGGAATTCTCATATCGCTGTTTCTTGCTTCCTCTGTCTCGTTTATATGTCTTCCGTGTTTTAGGACGGCGGACTGGAAGGAGGCTGCGGCTGTCATTTCTTCCAGAGTATCCGCAGGGGAGAGCGTTATTGTATGCCCTGCCATGGCGTCTCTTGCCTTAAGACATTATATTGGCAGGGATATTGCGTTTGTTCCAGTGAATTCCGTGTCAGATGCGGCTGTACCGGAAGGTAATGGCTTCTGGATATGCTCTATGCCGTTTCATCCATTATGCATGAGGCAGGATTTCCCTTTCTGCCTTGAAAATCAGTTCGTAAAAAAAGAGGAATGGCGCATGAGGGCCTATTCACCTTCCGATGAGATTTTAATACTTAAATTTGCCTTTCCCCAGCCTTCCGTTTCAAGCAGTCCTTAGTCGGGCATTTAAGTCGATTTTGTTTAATTTTAAGTTTCCATGAAAAAAAACTCCTGCCACAGATTATATGCGGCAGGAGTTTTTTTGTATTTATTTATTTATTGTTCTTATTGCCTTTTCAGCAGATTTAATCAGGTAGTCTGCCGATATTGCGTTTCCGGTCCCTCTGCTGAGCCAGAGATCCGGAGTCAGGCAGCCCTGAACGCAGAGCTTTTCCATTTCTTCCGCAAGGCTTCTGCCCTCAAGATGGGTTTCAACCTGACTTCTTATTATCTCTCCGAGAGGATAGTTTGGCAGATAGAGTCCGTATTCAATCATGTGCGAGTATACTGCAAGGAGTATTGAATCCTTTTCCCCGAATACTGGAGCGAACCACCTGTTCCAGTGAGCCTTCGCCGTGCTGAGCACGAAATCCCTTATCTCTTCGGGGGATGCCTCCGGATTTGCGTACATGAAGCGCCATGCGTCCATACATACAAGAGATACTCCCGAGAGCTCGAAGCAGTGCCAGAAGCCATGGAGCTTTATCATTGCCTCACTCTTTGACTTGTCCTCGCTGAGTCCGAGTACGTCCTGATCCCTTCCCTGAAACACGAATGCGAAGCCTTCCGTGAATGCGGTGTTTGGCACTCCGCTCATCAGAGGGGAGGGACAGAGGTTTAGGGAGAATACCTGCTCAACGCAGTGTCCAAGCTCATGGATTGCCACATTATAGGAATTGTAGTTCATCTTTCCGCCAGGGAATCTTGTTCTGAGGTGGGAATTGAATGCCCTTCCGCCTGCCCCCATGGCATGGCCTGCTCCTCTTGCCGGATCTACCGTTATCTTGGATGCGAGATATGCTGCCTTTTCTTCTGTGAAGCCGAATGCTTTGAGGATGTCTGGTATGCTCTTCTGGAAGCCGTCCCTGTCACCGTACCGTTCGGCTATGATTTTGTTGAGCTCGGTATCATTGAGGGAGGACGAGTCCCTGAATCCTGGGAACCATATGTCAAATGCCCTAAGGGGTCTTCCTATTTTTTTTGAGGCATATTCGGCAAGCTCTTTTATTACGGGGCTTTCAAGAACCTGTTCAAGCATTGACCGTATCTTTGCTTCCTCAATCTCCACGCTGCATTCAAAGTTTCTGCTTATCGCCGTAGGATGGGAAGGCACATAGGGATCTATTGTCTTTTCCGATTCGAATATCTTTTTCAGATGGGCGTATCTTACCGCTCCCTCGAGCTCGGCTTCTATTTCCTTACCGTCCTTATATGTCTTGTTTGAGAATGGATCCCACTCATAGTCCGGACAGTTGATTACGCATGACGGAACCTCTCCGTTTACTACCCTTGAAAGGACCTTCTCTATTATCTCCTGTTTTCTTGTTGCTCCCTGCTCCTTGTAGAGGGCTTTTATTTCGTCTCTGAGCCCCCAGTGGCTGATAAGCTTCATTCCTTCGGGGAAAAGGTTTCTCCTGTCTCCGTCTACAAGCTTGTCCATGCAGATATTGTAATCTGATATGTACATTCCGGCTATTGACTGTGGGACGGCTGCCTTTCTGAGAACCTCCGGAGGAATTCTCTCGGAGAATTTGTCTGCAAGCCTTGCTGCCGCCCATTCCTCATCGCTCCAGCTTTTGCCGAGCGAATTCTTCTCTTCAAGAGAGTATATCGGGAAGTTTATGAGTATGAGGAAGGCGATTTTTGAATGATAGTAGTCTTCGGTTATATGGGCGAGGGGATTGAAGTCCGTAAATACCTGATCTGCCGGAGTTATGTCCCCCGTGTCAAGATGGAGAGGCTCCGATACTGTTCTCAAAAGCTCTATCATATAGCCGTCTATTGCGTCAAAATTTATTTCTGCTTTTTTAAGAAGGGCCGATATGTCTTTAGGATCCGATGCGAAATGCTTTTTGCAGAATTCTATAAGCTCTTCCTCAGAGCCGTCCTTCTCTGTCCATGCAAGTGATGTCTGCAGGGCGCATTTTTCCATTCTTTCAGTTCTTTCATGATTTTCCGAAAGAGCGCTTATTATTTTTTCTGCAGTTTTTCTTTCCAACTGTATAGCCTCCATTTTATTTTATTTTTCTTAAAAACGATATATCCGCGTCTTTATGCTCCTTGATGCTTTCGCAGGATATACCGATTATGCGGCTTCCGCCCGTATTATTCGAGTTGATTGCGAATATGTGTTTTTCCCCGTTTATAAGTCCCTCATAAGTCCCGTCCGGAGGAATGATTTTTTTTTGCTCCGAATGGAATATTCCTTTTACCTCGGACGCTGAAAGCCTTATTGAGTATGGTCTTGAGAGCATTGACGCCGCATCAGGCATTCTGCCTTCGGCTACGGCTTTTCGTATGCTTGTGCTGCTGACCGTCATTTCATTGTATTTTTCATGGCTGATTATGCTTGTACTGAATGGTCTGCAAAGAAGCATTTCAGGAGTACCTGACGCATTTTTCCCGAACCTGTTGTTTC
This sequence comes from bacterium, assembly GCA_024409025.1. GTDB lineage: Bacteria > Vulcanimicrobiota > CADAWZ01 > CADAWZ01 > CADAWZ01 > JAKSUM01. The sequence goes on from JAKSUM010000030.1 coordinate 3,224, forward strand.
CGCCTATTGCAACGAATGAGGCCTTCATCTGACCTATGAGGATTTTGTCAATGAAATCCTCCGGAGACATGTCGGCATATTGTCTGGTAAATTCTATCAGGGCTATAAAGTCAGGGCCTATTGACGATATGAGTTTCATTCTTTCTTCAAATGAGGTAAGAAGCCCTGGGGATTTCTCCGGACACAGTATATCCATAGGATGATTGCTGAAGGTAAGAACGCAGGATTTGAGATTATGCCTTTCAGCGTAAAAACAGACATCGGAAATGAGCTTCCGATGTCCTGCATGAACTCCGTCAAAAAATCCCATCGTAAGAGCGGTTTTTGTATGCATGCCGCCCTCAGAAAGGCGTATTATCTCTGTCATTTACCGTGGCACCACATATGCGTCGTAGCCTTCGTTCTTAAGATCTGCAGCTTTCTTTTCTGCAGACGCATGAGAGTCCTTCTCTATGATTTTGACCTTAAAGACGTCCTCTCCTCCCTGCCTTACTCTCTCAACGACAGTCTCATGTCCTTTGCTTTTCAGCTCATCTGCAATCCTGCCGGCATTCTCTTCCTTTTCGAAGGAGCCGATCTGTATATTATAGGAGCCTGCCGGAGGAAGAAGGCTTGTGCCGTTTATTGCTGCAGGCTGCTGGGGCTGGTTGGTTTTTTCATGAGCTCCGGAATCATGAGAGGCTCCGGTATTTGCCGGTTCCTGATATGTCGGCTGCTGTTCCTGATATGCCGGCTGCTGTTCCTGTCCTTCAATCGGAGGATGGGCTATCTGGGGAACCGATGCCTGTTCTCTCTGCTCTTCCTGCTGTGTAGGCTGAGTCTCTGACGCTTTAGGCTGTTCCTGCTGTACAGGCTCTGTCTCGGAAGTCTTTGTTTCCGGAACAGGCTCCTGAAGCATTATGTCTTTTGCCTGAAGCGTCTTAAGGGCCTGATCGTCGATTCCTGGAATAGGCTCGTCGCTGTTCTTATAGTCGTCTATTTTCAGCTCGTCCGTATTGTCGGCAGGTACTGCCGTTTTTGTATTGTCATCGGATATTATTGTCTTCCAGACTTTGGGCTTGTTTGGATCGTCCGCCGCCTGCTTTTTTGAGAATAGCTTGCTGTCGAGCATATAGTTTCCGGCCCAGCTGCCGGCAAAAAGAGCTATCCATATTACAACAATCATTGTTATCAGAGCTTTCATCCAAAAATAGTCGCTCTGCTTATCCTGCTCTTTTTCCTCGACTTCGTCCTGTTCGTCAGATTCGTTCTGTTCGTCAGCTTCGTCATCGTCAGACTCCTCATAGTCTGAAGCTTCTTCGTCATCATATTCTTGTTTTGCGTCCTCTTCAGGCTGCTCGCAGAGGCTGTCTTCGTTATCTTGTTCAGAGTCTTCGCTGTCTTCAGATTTCCCTGCCTCTTCTTGAGCTTCCTGAGTCGGAAGCTTTATTTTCTGTTTTTTAGCCGGCTTTTCTTCCGGAAGAGCCGCCTGACTTTTTTTCAGTTTGACGCTGTTCTGTTTTTTCATAAAAAATCGACCTTCGCTTTTAAAGTGCTCGCGCGGCTGCCGCCGCAAATATGAATGACGCTCCTTTTCTTTTCAGCTCTTTTGCCGCTTCGGACATTGTTGCCCCTGTAGTGTATATGTCATCTATAAGCAGTATCTTCCTTCCTGCTGCTTCTTCCCCTGCAAGAAATGTTCCTGCAGCGTTTTTCTTTCTTGACTTTCTGTCAAGCTTATACATGAAAGGCGTGTTGACCGTTTTTTTCAGCATTCCTGACGATACCTGCAGACCTGTTTTTGCGGACAGCTCTGATGCTATAAGGAGTGTCTGGCTGAATCCGCGTTCGGCAAGGCGCTCTTTATGGAGGGGAATTGGAACTATGCAGTCGCATAATTTCATTTCTTTAATGCGTGTCAGCTGCGATGCCATTATTTCCCCTATGATCGGAGCTGCAGCTCTTTTGCCGCTGAATTTAAGTTTTCTTATAAGCTTTTTAATAATGCCCTCATACATGCTGCATGAGACAAGTATGTCCGCACCTTCGCATGGAGGCATTTCCGCAGATGCGGGATATTTGATCTTAGCCCTGCATTCTGAGCATAGATGCTTCCCGGCTTTTCCGCACAGCAGGCATTTTTCCGGAAAGATGATGTAGAGCAGGGATTCGGCTATGTCCTTGAGAGGAATCATTTTGACATTATTACTGCAATGGCGAATTTTGGCAGGGCCAGCATCCTTTTCCATCTTGCCGGTTCTTTTATAAGGCGGAACAGCCATTCAAGACAAAGCTTCCTCATCCATGAGGGAGCCCTTTCTATGTTTCCGGATATGACGTCGAAGCTGCCGCCTACTCCTATTCCGACAGGTATTCCAAGCTCTTTTCCGTACTCCCTGTACCATTTTTCCTGTCGTGGAAATCCAAGAGCTATAAATATTATGTCCGGAGATGCCTTTCTTATCTCTGCCTTTGCCTCTTCGTCATCTTTAAAATATCCATGGAAGGTTCCGGCTATATTGCATCCGGGATATTTTTCCCTGAGCTTTTCAGCCGCCTTTTCGGCTATGCCGGGCTTTGAGCCGAGAAAGAATATTTTTTTCCCTGTTTCAGCCGACTGTCTTACCGTTTCTTCCAGTATTTCCACTCCGGCTGCTTTCTCCCTTATCTGCTGTTTTTTTATTTTTGAGGCGAGAACTATTCCTACTCCGTCCGCGCATACTGCTTCAGCGCCGTTTATAAGCTCTTTTATATCATTGTCTTCTCTTGCCGCCATTACCATTTCGGTTCCAAGAGTGACTATGAGATGGGATTTGTCTTTTTCTTCTGCGAATTTGTTAATCAGATCCACTGTCTCGGATTTTGTTATGTCATTGACCTTGATTCCCAGTATTGATATTTCTTTCATTTTGCATTGTTCCTTGCAAAGGAAAATTTTTTATATGCGTGAATGTGTATAGTTAAATATTATTTGAGCCACAGATAAGGAGCTTGTTATGATTTATTTTACCAAGCGCGGCCTTCTTATTGCGGAAGGCGGCAATGGAAAGCTTTTTTATTTTGATCCGTCTTCCTCTTTAAGGGACATTGCTGCTTTTATCGCAGATGAGCCGGAGCTCTCGTCTCTTTTGGGAGAGCCCGAAAGCTCTTTCACGGATAATAGGGATTCCGAATATATTGATTTCAGGGAATCATCTGTTGCTGATTCCAGGCTTAGATCCCAGTCTGTGCTCGAAACTGACAGAAGGTTCAGAAATATTTTCAGTCAGGAACGGAATAGGGAATTTTAATTCTGAACCTGCATCCGGACTTGTAGTCCTTGTCTATGTCTATTGTGCCGCCATGGGACTCCGCTATGCTTTTGGCTATTGCAAGACCGAGACCGCTTCCTGCCTTCTTTATGTTTCTGAGGCCTTCGCACCTGTAGAACCTCTCGAAAACCCTTTTCCGTTCGCTTTCAGGTATTCCACATCCGTGATCGCTGACTGATATTTCAAAGAACATTCCGTTTCTGGAGAGTTCGGCTTCTATTGTCTTGCCTTCTCCGGAATATTTGATGGCATTGTCAAGAAGTATTATAAGCAGCTGGACTATTCTGTCCTCATCCGCATATGCCTCGGAGTCTGCAGTTGACGAATTGAATGTTATTGTTATTCCGTTTGCCTCAGCCTTTGGCCTTGCTACATTGCAGGCTTTTATAGTAAGCTCTTCCAGGTTTGTCTCTGAGCATTTCATCTGAATCTGTCTGGACTCTATCATGGATATGTCGAGCAGAAAGTTGATAAGCCTTTCAAGCCTTTCGGATTCCTCGTGTATGATATTGAGGAATTTTTCCCTCAGCTGCGGATTTTCCATTGCCCCGTCCATAAGCGATTCGGTATATCCCTTTATGCAGGTTAGGGGAGTTCTAAGTTCATGGGATACGTTTGATATTAGCTCCGCTGTAACCTTGTCCTTTTCTGAAAGCAGATGAGCCTGGCTGTATGCCGTTTTAAGCAGGGTCTTAGGGTCTATATCCTGATAGTCCTTTATGATTATCCAGCCGCTGCTGACAAGCACTGAGTTATTGCCGGTTTCATTCAGATATTTTCTTGCCTTCAGTATTGCCCTGTCTGAAACCAGCTTCAGACCGTTGTCTGTGAATGTGTCTTTGTGTCCTGGCGGCGAAAAAAGAACAAGTATTATTCTGTTTTCGTCCTCATTGTCCTGAGACAGTATGTCCTCTTCCCTAAAAAGCCTTCCCGTGCTTTCCCTCATATATTCGGCAAGACCTTTTATTACTGATGGATTTATGGTTCCGTCAGAATGCATGTCAAAATATATGTATCCGATATCTTTGCCTGATTTTGTCGCGGCAATTATTTTATCCATGTAAGAGTCTGTCATGTTCTTGTCCGTTTAAAAAAAATTTGAAACTGCGTTTCGTAAGGAAACAGCAGTTTCTGAAATTTATCGCCTGTTGATGGCTGATGCGGGAAATGTTATGCGGACTTTAGCCCCTTCGCCTTCTGCTCCGCTTATTTCTATTGTTCCGGAAATTTCCTCAACCAGCTTTTTGGTTATTGAAAGACCTATTCCTGTCCCTCCGAGAGAAGCCGCCTCTCCTTCATTTACCCTGTAAAATTCGTTAAATATATATGGTATATGCTTTTGGGGAATTCCTATTCCGGTATCGCTTATTGTTATTCTTATGTTTTTTCCGTCAGGAAAGCACGCTGTCTTTATTGTTCCTCCGAGCTTTATTCCTGTGAATTTTACGGCGTTGTCGAGAATATTTACGAATATCTGCCTTAATGACTCCTCATTTGCGTCTATGCATGGCGTATTCTCGTCTATATTTGTTTCAAGCGTTATGTTTTTTTGCGCTGCAACGCCTCTGAACAGATCTATCGCCGCTTTTAACGGTACTGCCGGATTTATGCTTGATATGGGTTTTGAAGCGCTTCCGCTCTGTCTGTCAAGAAGAGATACGATAAGTTTTGCCATCCTGTTTGTTTCATCATTTATTATTTGCAGGAATTTTCTGCTTATTTCAGGATTGGCGGTATATGAACCTTCCAGAAGTGTCTCGACATATCCTTTTATTGCAGTCAGAGGAGCCTTTAGCTCATGGGACAGATTGCCGACATAATTGCTTAGGGCCTTTTCTATTCTTGCATATTCCCCTAAATCCCTCATTATGGCTGCGGCTCCGGCTACCTTGCCGTTTCTGTCGCAGACTGAGAATATCTTTATCAGAAATGGCTTCTGTTCTATAAGGACGACCTTTTCAAGCTTGGATGGCGTTTTGCTTCTTGCCGGATTTAGTATTATATTGGCTAGATTCGGATATTTTATTATATCCCATATTTTTTTTTCTTTTTCCTCCTGCTGCTGGGATCCGATCTGCTCAGCGGCTCCGGAATTAAAAATTTTTATCTCTCCGTTTTTGTCGCATGCGAATGCCGCTTCACCTATGTTATCTATCATAGCGTCCCTGAAGCCGGACTCGCTTCTACGTGCCATCAGTCTCTAACCTCAAATTGGAATTTATATCCTATTCCATGCACGGTTCTCAGGAATCTGGGATTTGCAGGATCTGCCTCTATTTTCTGGCGCAGTCTTCTCATATGGACATCGACGGTCCTTGTGTCCCCAAGATAGTCATATCCCCATAGCTGCTCTAAAAGAAAGTCTCTTGTAAATACCTTTCCTGGGTTTGTGGTGAGAAGCTTTAGGAGATCAAATTCCTTGGGCTTAAGATCAACTTCCGTACCGTTTTTCCTGACCTCATGCTTCATAAGGTTTATTGTAAGCTCATCAAATACAAGCTCGTCCTTCTCGTCAAGCTTTGAGCTCGTCCTTCTTAAAACAGCCTTAACCCTTGCTACAAGCTCCCTTGGAGAAAACGGCTTTGTCACATAGTCGTCCGCTCCAAGCTCAAGACCTAATAACTAATCTATCACGTCGCCCATGGCCGTAGCCACAAATAATGGCG
>JAKSUM010000031.1 GCA_024409025.1 bacterium
AAACATCCTTGAAAAGCAGCCGGACACCTTCTCCATTCCCCATCTGCACAAATCGCTGAATTCCGATGCCGATTTTACAGCAGCGCTGCGTATCCTTCTCGCCATATTTCCGAAGGATCCGTCTGTAACAATGACTCCGACAGCTCCGCTTCCGCCTGTAAGGACGGCTATCGACTGAAGAAAGAAATCAATGCTGCAGAACTCCTTCATCTTTTCGATAGTAACGGTATTTATTTCTCTTGCCGATTCCGAAGAAATAACCATGCCGGCCTTAATATGGCCAAGCTCTATATGCGATGCAACCTCTATTATGCCGTTTATGACTCCAAGGCAGGCGCTGCCTATGTCAAAAACAAGCGCATTGCCTCCTATTCCGAGCTTGCCGGCAGCAGCGGCTGCAGTCGCAGGCTCGAAATTATCCCTGCATACTCCGGAATATACAAGCATTCCGATATCCTCAGGCTTTACGGAGCACTTTTCAAAAGCCCTTCTTCCTGCGGCTGCCGCACAGTCGGACATTACAGAGCCATGCTTCCACCATCTTCTCTCATAGATGCCGGTCATCTCCTCGATCTGCCCCTGAGGGATATTAAGCTTCTCATAGACATCTGAAAGCTCATCCTCAAGATCGGAAGTCATAACAACCGAAGAGGGAAGCTCATACCCAATAGCGTCAATATAAACATTTGAAAACTTCATAACTAAATAATTCCAGCAGTAAAATCTGTCATTCCATATATATCCCTGCCGTCAACGGAAAGGAATCCATCGCATACAATAGTCCTGTCCTCATCGTTTCTCGACTTAACCCATGCCCTGACAGTGACAAGGGAATCGGAAGGAATTACCTGCCCCCTGTAGAGCCATTTATGCTTAAATCCGCACAATGGGGTCCTGAATGAGGAAATATTGCCATCCCTCCAGAAAGACGAGCACATATACTTCATAAGCGAATTCATAGATTCAAGACCGAGAGAGCCCGGTATTACAGGATCCTGATAGAAGTGGGCCTTAAAGAACCATGAAGACGGCCTTACCGCCATAACCCCCTCAATATATCCGAGTCCGGCAGGACCTCCATGCGGAGCAAATACCGTAATCCTGTCAATCATTCTGAGCATATCGCCAGGGAAAGGCCTGTTTTCAGGGAAAGGAATATCTCTTGCAGCGTCTGAGTCATTACCGCAAGAAGGGATGACCGCATCCCTTATTCCAATCTGATTTTTAAGGGCGCCTTTCGAAAAGAATCCGAAATAGGTGTCTCCCTCATAAATCTTTCCAATCCTGTCATAGACGTCAAAAGTATAATTCTGTATAACCATTCCCGCAGACTGTGATACGCTGTCAAGAGAAACCCTTGTCTCAAGAAGCCCTGTATCCCTAGTCACAGGTCGTATAATCCTTCCGCTGCCTCCAAGATTTCTGAAAGAAAGATCCTCTTCAGACACAAGAGCCGATCCGGCATAAGCAGCCAGCCAGCCGCATGGCTGAAGGGCGGCCTCAAGAAGAACCGAGAATGGCATTTCCGAAGACGACGCCTCGTCAAAATACCACTCGTCCCCATTTATGTCATACTGGGCGACCGCAGAAGCAGGAGCTTTCATGACCCACTTCTCACCTTTAGCCTCAGTAATCCTGTCAAGGAACTTATATGGGGGTCCGGGAAGCCTTGCAATGATCCTGCCAGAATCAAATACCTCATACCTGCTTCCGAATGCCTCTGAAGGCTTTCCAACAGCAAACGCCATAATTGAGTCATTGTCATAGACCGCAGGCCTTACATATGCCCTTTCAGCGGAACGTATGTTTTTTCTGACTCTCTCAAGCCTTTCCTTTGAAGAGCCCTTGAGCTGTATTGACATATCGAGCATCTCAACAACAGGCTTTCCGTCAGCAAACATAAGGGCGTCAGCCTTGGCATAAGGATAGGGATTGAATCCTATCTCCTTAACGGATATCCTGTATGATGCCTTCTTTGTACCCGCAATAACCTGTCCCCTGCATTTAAGGGAGCTTCTGACTCCGGGTACAGGCTCCCAAACGCACTCAGAAGCCTCGTCAAGGAATCCGGCCCTCATCAGGAATATTCTCAGGGCATGCATGCAGCACTCATACATCAATGTTCCGGGCATAACATTATCATCACAGAAATGGCATGTAAGGAACCAGTCGTCAGGATGTATATCCGATTCGGCAGTTATGCATCCGGTTCCGAATCTTCCGCCCTTAGGATCAATAGACGTGATTCTGTCAGTAAGCTTCATATGAGGATCCGAAGGAAGAGTAAGCGGCTTTTTAAGTCCGGTATGGGCAAAAGGCTCGCCGAAAGCTCCGGCAAGATCGCCCCTTCTAAGAGCCTCGACGGACTCATCAGAATAGGCCTCCCTCTCCATTCCTTCCGGGAATTCAAATCCGTCCTTCAGAATCCCGTCAACAGGCCTGAGATCGAGTGAATTGTGGATTATGCCCTTTCCCTCATCAAGCTGCTGCTTTGTAAAGAAGCCTGCGCATCCGTCAGTCATTGACATCAGCTTTCTGTCGCCGACAAAGCTTTCAAAATTAAAATAGAACAGCCAAGTCGATCCCTGAGTAAAAAAGCGCTCAATGTTGATGACATAACGGATTGTCTCTCCCTCCTTCGGGAGATCTCCGTGGAAGCATATCTTAGCATCAAGAAGCCTGTATACGGCAAGCCCCTTTGTTATCCTGTCGATGCCAAGCCATCCGGAAAGGAAGAGATCAGACTGTCCGGCCTCAACGGCAATGCATGTTGGAATGACTCCGTTGTCAAGATACCATGAGCCTTTCCTTATATCATGTTCCGTTATCACCTGACCGGAAGAAAGCGAAAGAGGCTCTCCGCTTACGGACATAATCCTGTCGGCAAGCATAAGAGGCTCGTCAGGAAGCCTGACCCTTGTAGGATACGAGTCTATTTCGGCAAACTTTTCCCCGAGAGCCTTGGCAATCGATCCGATGGCAAATTCCATACAGGCCTTCCTGTCCATGAAAGGCCTGTTCAGGACAGGAGACGGAACCTCTTCTTTCTCGTTACACTCGTCACAATGCCCGATGCAGTCCATATTCCAACTCCTGCCGGAATTTTCGGCTGACTGAGCGGAAGAATCGGAAGGGGCATGAGGCTCAAGAGCAAAAGCCATCATCTCAGAGGAAAGTGAGAGAAATGACGCATGCGCATCGGAAGACGCCTTCTGCATATCGTAAAAAATCTTCATAATCTCGGCAAGACCGCCTTTTCCATTAACAGCAGCCAAGACCGCTGATGACGGGACGGAGGATGCTGTCTCCAATGCTGCCGCTTTTTTCTCAGCATATCCTCTCCCGACAGACGCAATAAGCTTAGCCGCGCTGCCATTATTATTTTTATATGATTCCGCCCTCTTAAAAAACGGGACGGATTTAAAATCAAGCTTTATGCCCTTGCCGTCATGATCAGCAGGCTTTTCAAATAGCCTGGCAGGCTCGAAAGAAATCCCCGACGCAAACGCATTCGCGCACATACGGAGCATTGTTGAAATCTCGCTCTCGCCCTCCTTTGTCATAAAGAGAGTGGCATGGGGCTTTCCGGCAAGAATGGAATCAATCATCCTTGAACATGAGTTTCCGGGGCCTGGCTCTATAAATATCCTGACGCCGTCGTCATACGCCCTGTTTATAACTGCAGGGAAATCTATAGTGTCAGAAGCCTGAAGAAGTATCGAATCGGCAATGCTTTCTGACGATATGGCGAAAGATCTTCCGAGACCGCTGCTGTAAAATCTTATGTTTTCCGGATTTTCCGCTGGGAAAAAGTGGAGATCCCTGTATTCTTTGGCAACAGGAGAAAGAACCTCGCAGTGGACAGTAGTAACGCCCCGTACAGGAATAAGGATGCAGCCCAAATCCTCGGCAAGCTTAAGAGTCTCCTGCCTGTCTCCGCCAATAACGCAGTCATTAGGTGTATTTATTATAAGGAGATAGACCCTTTTTCTTCCCTTCAGAGCCATGCGGACCTTCTCAGCAGGGCATGTCACAACGCCTATCAGCCAATCGACATCCCCAGTCTCCCCCCAGACCTTTGAAGCGGCCAGACATTCTCCGGCCAAATCCGATTTGAAGAGGGACGAGGAATTCATCCTGTCCATCATCGCATCCCTTGCATGCCATATTCTGAACGAGGTTATTCCTGCCATTTCTCCAAGAGAGTACCCTATTGAAGCGTCAGGCTTAAAGCCGAGCAGCCTTAAGGCATCACATGCCTCGGAGCACATTGAAACCTGCCCCTGAAGCAGAACGGGATGATTGTCATTGATAGAAGGGTCAAATTCCCTATTCCAGAACCATTCCGGAAGAATCTGATCGCACAGTCTGTCATTTTCGGAATTCTGCCTGAACAGTATCTCGGGAAATCTTGCGCATATTTCCATTCCCATTCCAGCATAATGGTTTCCCGAGCCTGGGAAGACAAAGGCAGTCATGCCATTTACCGGCTCTTTGCCTTCATTATAATACAAGTCAGGGGACTTTACTGGGAAACCGGAGCATATTCTTTCAAGATCGGATATGTCTGAAGCGACGACCGCTGCCCTGAACCGGCCTTGTCCGGTCCCTGCCTCATAAATCAATGATGCGGCCTGAGCAAAACTCTTTCCGCATGATCTTACAAACGAACATACCGAACGCATCCGTTCCCTTATCTCGCCCTCAGATTCTCCTGCAAAAAAGAAAATCTCGCCATTCTGTCCGATCCTGAAATTTTCAGGAGGGCATGAGCCCTCTCTCAGGCTTATGGTCCTCATAATGCCATGGGAACTTGATGAACATGCCTGAAGGGAGAGAGGCCCGTCGCATCTGTTGCGGATCATATACTTACCGCAGTCAACCCTGTCTCTCAATTTAAGGCACTTAAGAATAAAATCCGAGGCTCCGCAGCCGAAGGAAAAATCAGGCTGTTTGAAGGAACCCGTAAAATCACTGAAACAGCCGTCGATAACGGCATATATCTTATTTCCGTCCCTTACAGCGTCCTCATACCTTTTAAGCACGACAGCTGAAGCGAAATCGCAGAAACGCGCGCCACTCTCAGAAAGGGCATTCCTGCACCATGAGGCGCGATCATCCGATGCAATGTCAGCAGAACAGGCAATGGCAAGATCAAGCTCTCCGGAGGAAAGCAGCCTTGACGCCTCGGATACTGCAAGAATACCGCCATTCTCAGACTCCGAAAGAGAGAACGAAGGGCGGCCGAACCGGAATTCCCTTGCAATCCTGCTTGCAGTAATGCTTCCGAGCGCACCCATTGTCCTGTTTGCATTAAGTGGAGCTGAAAACACCTCATCTCCGGTATTCCATCTTACAGAAAAATCCGTAGTTGAAAAATCAAAATTAATTCCGGCAAGAACTCCGCCGTTCAAAGCCTCCCCCCTGTCAATGCCGGCATCCTTAAAAGCCTCGGCCGAACAGATCAATGCGGCCTTCTGTTGAGGCAGCATCTCCTCCATTTCTTTAGGTGGAATCCTGAATGTGCCGAACGGCACTGAAGCGTCTGGGAAAGAAGTCCTGTCAGGAAGCCTTCCCTCTAATTCCAGCTTTTCAAACGCCCCTGACGAGCCTGCAGAGCCTGCCATAGCGGCAATACCGATAACGGCAACAGGTCTGAAAGGCATTGCGGATATGCCGCAGACAGCATCCGACGGTTTATATTCCTCAACAAGAATATGAGCATTTATTCCTCCGAAGCCGAAAGCGCTGACGGCCGCTCGCATTCTTTCCGATTCCCATTTTTCAGGCTTTGACAGAACCCTGAACGGAGAGGAATCCATCGGTACCGATGGATCCGAGAAATTTGCCACAGGAGGAAGAATCCTGTGCTTCATTGCAAGAAGAGTCTTAACAAGAGCCACTCCGCCCGCTCCGGTAAGAAGATGCCCTATATTTGACTTGGTGCTTGACAGAACCGCTTTGCTTTTTCTTGAAGGGCATCCTGAAACAAGCTCTAAGAGGCTGTCAAACTCGACTCTGTCGCCAACTTTCGTTCCTGTAGCATGGCATTCAAACAAATCCACGTCTGAGGGCATCCAGCCTGCCATTTCATAGGCGGCGCGCATAGCCCGAAGCTGTCCCTCCGAATCAGGAGACAGCAGACTCCCTCCAGTATCATTTGAGAGGCCTGCCCCCCTTATTACGCCATATATGAAGTCCCCATCCCTTACGGCATCCTCTGTTCTCTTGAGGGCAACAATGCCGGCGCCCTCCCCGACAACAAGTCCTTTCCCCTTTTTGTCAAAAGGAGCGCAGACCCCGTCAGGAGAAAGAGCCGAAAGCTGGGTAAAGCCAATTGCAGTATACATGCAGTCAGGCCTCGAAATTCCTCCTGCAAGCATAAGATCGGCAGAACCCTCGGAAAGCCTGTCGCATGCCAGCTTTATGGCATAGAGCGACGACGCGCATGCCGCATCAAGAGTAAATGCCTCGCCCCTGAAGGATAGGGATTCCGCTATGGCGGAGGCAGTAAATGAATTTACAAGGGAATTGACGGGATGGGTGGAAGGCTTACCGTATTTTGCGAATTCAAGCGAAATTGCAGATGATGTGTCGGTCGGAAGTGCAATACTTCCAAGTATGACGCCGCATTTTGACGAATCCGGCACAACAGCCACCTCTCCGAATGCCTGCTGTCCTGCATATACGGCAATCCTGAAAAGAGGATCCATCTCATCAAATGAAACCTTAAGCTCTCCCCTTTTAAGATTGGAGCAGTCAGGAACGCTGCAGAAGCACCCCATATCAGAAAAAGCCTTATCAGGAAGCTTTCTGTCAGAAAGGACTTCGGCTGCAGGGAGGCTCCATCTCCCGGCAGGAGCATGAACTGCCGCTGATCGGGCTTCTGAAATAAGCTTCCAGAAATCATCCAGACCTGAACAGCCCGGAAAAACGCCTCCAATGCCGACAACGGCAATATCATAACACTTTCCCATCATCCCTCCGAAAATACATAAAATGGCATTCCGCCATTAATCTGCTATTTGTCAAAATTATTATAAATTCTTTCAATATTATTGCAAGTCCTGCACAAAACAGCTCACTTAATGCCTTGCAATGTCTTCTAAAATGCATTAGAATAAAGAGAATCAATAAAAATAAAAGGACTAAGCCGTTAAGAATGAACACAATAGGCCCATCATTATATAATGTAATGCCTGAAACAGGCAGGGAGATCTCCAATAAGCACCAGTCTGCCGCAGTGCAGGCAGAGCCGTCAGAAAAATTTTCGGCTGGAGCAGGAGAAGAACCCGACATTAAGAACGAAAAGGCGCTCAAAACGCTTGCTTCATCAATAATAGCGGCATCAAAAGCAAATACATCATCTGAAGCCCTCGCAGCATCAGGAATGAAGACTGCGGAAGAGACAGCCTCTTCCCTTATACCCTCTCCAGCCGGGCAGCTTGTAAGAATCCTGTTTACGGACGACATACATGGAACAGTTCTTCCCTCCCCATCAAAACAGAATCCCATGGAGAACAAAGGCGGCATGTCAATGCTCTCATCAATAATAAAGGAAAAGAAATCCGAAGCCCCATCCCTTCTTCTCGATGCCGGAGACTGGGCTCAGGGAACCTTTGTCGGCGGGCATGACAAGGGAGAAACCGTAGTAAAGCTGATGAACGCTCTCGGATATGACGCATCTGCCATAGGGAACCACGAATTCGACTGGGGAACATCAAATCTTGAAAAGCTCTCACAGATTGCAGAATTTGACGTTCTCGCCTCAAACATAATGAAGGAGGACGGCAGCCCTGTAGGAAGCATAGCGCCGCATGTAATTAAGGAAATCAACGGCGTAAAGGTCGGCATAATCGGAGCTGTCAGCGAGGACACGCCTTTTGAGACGTCATCCCAGAATACTGCCGGAATCGAATTCGGTCTTCCGTCAGACACAGTAGCGGATTCGGTAAAGGAACTTAAAGAGCAGGGGGCGGAAGCAATAATACTTCTCTCTCACTGCGGAACGGAAGCGGACATACAGCTTGCAAAGAAGACGGAAGGTATAGATTTGATAATAAGCGGCCATGATCACGGAACGCTTGCCAGTCCTATAAAATCGGGCAATACAACAATTGTCGAGGCAGGGCCTCACACGTCAAACATAGGCTCAATAGATATGTATGTCGACAAAAAGACAGGCAAAACATCATTTGTCAATCACAACCTTACTCCCATCGACAGCAAGCATTCAAAGCCGGATCCGGAATTCGAGGCGGTCCTGAAGCCCGTCAATGAAAAGCTTGATAAAATAATGAATGAAAAAATAGGCGAGACCTCGGTAAGCATCAGCAGAAAAGGCGACAGCGCCGAAAGCGTAGCGGGAAATCTCGTGACAGACGGGATAAGGGAAGCCACAGGAGCGGACGTCGCCTTCGTAAATACGGCCGCAATGAAAAGGGAGATACCTGCAGGCGCAATTACTTTCGGCAAGGTCTGTGAGCTTATCCCCTATGAAAACGAGATAGTAACTGTCGAAATGACGGGAGAGCAGCTCAAGGCTGTTCTTGAGGACAGCGCATCCCATGCGGAAGAAATACCAAAATATGGAAACAGATATGCGTTGCAGTGTTCCGGAATACGCGAAACGGTCAATCCCTTCAGACAGATTGGAGACAGATGCCATTCTATAACTATTAATGGAGAACCGATCGATCTGAATAAGACCTACAAGGTAGCCTCAATCGACTATCTGGTAACAGGCAGCAACGAATTCCCCTCACTTCATGGCGGAAGCTCACTCGTGAAAACAGGAATCGACATGAGAGATGCGTTCATATCCTTCATAAAAGAGCACGGACCATTCGATCACACCAATGCTTCAATAGAAGGACGGCAGGTTTATTCTTATATGCCCGTATCCTAAAAATATTTTTCAATTTTTTTAAAAAAACGCTTGACAAAACAAAAAACGCATTGTATAATAGCCCTGCTGTTAAGGAAACAGGCCAAAACAATGAAAATTGTTGGAATGTCCTGCAGTCCACATAAATCGGGGCGTAGCGCAGTTTGGCTAGCGCATCTGGTTTGGGACCAGGGGGTCGGAGGTTCAAATCCTCTCGCCCCGATGTGAGTCCCTTGGGTATGTGCGGTAATAGCTCAGTGGATTAGAGCAACTGCCTTCTAAGCA